>JBGVFH010000063.1:0-60354 GCA_045120955.1 Eubacteriales bacterium
TGAGCCTGATTCCTGCAATACAGGAAAATACATACTTCATCCCGGCGAGCGGTATGATCATGTAACCTTGTATAAATTTACAAAAAAATAAATTTGTTGAGCGATATATTCAAAACAGAAGAGATAATCGCATGCCGAACAAATAAACGGGAAAACCGCCATGTTGCTTTAAAGCAACAAGGCGGTTTTTTCAGTTCGGCGAACAAGCAATAACAGTATCGAAAAAATAAAAAGTATTTGTATATGTTGTCAGTTAAATGGTAATATGCCCCAAGCTTGAGACAGCCACTTATGTGTTGCGGTGAAATGATGCTTCATTTAAATCCCGTCGGATATGATTATGTTTTTGGTGTAATTTCCTGTTTTTTTGCACATAATAGAAAACAATAAACCCATTTGGAGGAATTATGATTTGTTTTTCGAATGATTACCGCGCGAATGTTACGGCGACCGACAGCTATTTGCGTGTAAAGGATAATTTCGATATTCTCAAAAAAGTGCTGAAAATAGGGGAAAGAGACGAGCTGACACTGTATTTTATAGACGGTTTTGTAAAGGATGAAATAATGCAAAAGCTCATGCAGTATTTTATCTCTGTAAAAAGCCTTGATAAGGGCGAGGGAGCGGCACAAATGTTTGCAGACAAGCACGTGCCGTATGTCGAGGTGGATGTTACCGACAATACTGACCTTATGATACAGATGGTGATGTCGGGTGCTACCCTTGTTCTCGGCTCGACCTTCGGCTCTTACGGAGTGATAATCGACTCGAGAACCTACCCAGCGAGAGAAACTGACGAGCCCGAGAGCGACAAGGTGCTCAGAGGCGCACATGACGGATTTGTGGAGACGCTGATATTCAATACCGCTTTAATACGAAGAAGAATAAGAGACGTTAACCTGCATACGGAATATAAAACAATAGGGGAGGCGTCAAGGACAGATGTTGTCATGATGTATATGGAAAATAGAGCCGACCCCGGATTTGTAAAGCATATCTCAGACAAGCTCGACAATGTAAAAACAGACAACGTTTCTCTCGGCTATCAGTCGTTGGCTGAGAGTCTCATAAAGACACGGTGGTATAATCCCTTTCCGAAAATTCGTACGACCGAGCGCCCCGATGTGGCATCCGCACAGCTGCTCGAGGGAGCGGTCATAGTTATTGTTGACAATTCTCCCGAGGTCATGCTCCTGCCAACCTCTATCTTTGATTTTATGCAGCAGACGGATGACTATTATTTGCCGCCGTTTACGGGAGGATATCTGCGCATTTTGCGTCATATTACTTTTCTTTTGACGCTTTTGCTTGTACCTTTGTGGTATCTGCTTGCTTCAAATCCGCAGATACTTCCGCCGAGCCTTTCATTTGTCATACCCGAACAAGCGAAAATTCCGCTGATAGCACAGCTGCTTGTGGCGGAGTTTATGATAGACGGACTGAAGCTCGCATCACTCAACACTCCGAATGTACTGTCAAGCTCGCTTGGTGCTATAGCCGGATTGATACTTGGCGAATTTGCGGTGAATATCGGCTTTATGACCAGTCACGTCGTACTCATAATAGCTTTTGTTGCGATAACAAATTTCACTCAGGCATCTGTGGAGCTTGGCTTTGCTTTCAAATTCATGCGTGTACTTTTGCTTGTGTTTTCATGGGCGTTTTCCTTCATTGGCTTCTTTATCGGGCTTGCGCTCATCTGCGTGCTCATAGCATCGAACAAAACGATAAACGGAAAACGCTCCTATCTCTACCCCCTCATTCCTTTCAACGGCAGAGCAATGAGCAGACTGCTTTTCCGTCATTCAAAGTAATTTTTAAGTATTGTTGAAAAACTTTACAGGCTGTGTTATAATAGGCAGTATAAAACAAGTGCCTTGTTTTATGCTGCCTGTATCTTTTGCCTTGACAAAAGTGTGGCGGTGCACATTGATTTTGAATTGCGAGGGATGAATACGAGAAAGATTAAAATTACTTCGGGACGATTGATAGCTATCGGCTTTTTGAGCATTATTCTTGTGGGAACGATTCTTCTTATGCTTCCTGTCTCGCACAATGATGGGGTGGATGTATCTCTTGTTGATGCCTTTTTCACATCGACCAGTGCTGTGTGCGTGACCGGTCTTGTCGCTTTTGATACGGGGCAGACCTTTTCATTGTTCGGGCGCACCGTGGTAGCGATACTGATACAACTCGGAGGACTCGGAGTTACTACCTTCGGACTTGGCTTTATGCTTTTTCTTCGAAAGAAGGCAGGCATCAGGGAGCTTTCTCTGGCAAAAGAATCCTTCAATTATCCTACCGTCAAAGGCGTGATGCAGCTTATACGGACGGTGCTCGCTGCGAGCGCTTTTTTTGAAATATTGGGTGCTCTTTTGTGTATGCCCGTTTTTTTGAAAAAATACGGTCTTATTGAAGCTATAGGCTATAGCCTTTTTCATTCCGTTGCATCGTTTAACAATGCCGGCTTCGACATTTTCGGCACGGGCGACAGCATGTATGCATATATCGACCATGTATATCTCAATATTGTGACAGCCGGTCTTATTATTTTCGGAGGATTGGGATTTTTTGTTATCAGTGAACTGTTGATGTACAAAAAATCGAAAAAGTTCAGCCTGCATACAAAGGTCGTTCTTTCTGCATCAGTATTTCTCATAGCCGTGGGTGCTTTATGCTTAAAGCTTACGGAAGGCGAGGGGCTGAGCTGGCTCGGTGCTTTCTTTACAAGTGTAAGCGCAAGAACAGCGGGTTTCTCTACGTTTCCCATCTCAGAGCTTTCAAATGCGGGAATTGTTGTTATGATAGTTCTCATGGTAATCGGTGCATCCCCCGGTTCTACGGGAGGCGGCATCAAGACAACGACGGCATTCGTGCTTGTAAAGCACCTTTTTGCATACTCGACACATTCGGATACGGGAGCCTTCAAAAGAAAGATACCGGAAGATGCAATACGTAAGGCTTTTGCAATAATTATGCTCGCTGTATGCGTGATAATGCTCTGTACAGTTTTTTTGTGCGTGCTTGAGCCGCACCTTACGATACGGGATATATTGTTTGAGGTCAGCTCCGCATTCGGTACGGTGGGACTGTCGACAGGGATCACTTCGCAGCTTTGTGATGCGAGCAAGCTTATTATTATATGTACAATGTTTATCGGAAGACTCGGACCTCTGACTATAGCAACCTTGTGGATAAACTATGCCGACACAGGTTTGTCGAGAGCAGAGGAGTCTATTCAGATAGGATAAGGAGATAAAAGATGCCCAAAAAAAAGAATATACACACGGATATATCGGGTTTGAACTCAAGAAAAAGCAAAGCGAAAAGAGAGCTTTTCGGTGTTATCGGACTTGGAAGGTTTGGTATGTCTCTTGCACAAAAACTTGCCGCATCGGGCAAGGAGCTTATAGTTGTAGACCGTGACAGAGATAAGGTAAATACGGCGGCGGATTTCTGCGAAAATGCATTTATGTGTGACAATCTTTCTCGCGAAAATCTTGAAAAAATAGGTATCGGCGAATGCGATACGGTCATTGTGGGCATGGGAAAATCGTTTGATGTCAGTGTGCTCACTGTACTTAATTTGACAAATATGGGAGTCAAGCGTGTTATAGCAAAGGCGACAAGTGAGGAGCAGGGCTTGGTTCTTGAAAAGCTTGGTGCCGAAGTTATTTATCCGGAGAAAAACATGGGAGAGCGACTTGCGGGAAAGCTCGCAAGACCCAACATTATTGAATATTTCTGTTTGGGTCAGGATATTGACATAGTCGAGCTTGTGGTGACGGACAGGGTAGATAAGATGAAGGTTTCGCAGCTTGATCTGCGTCGACGTTTTTCTCTTAACATGATAGCATTAAAGAAAAACGGAGAGGTCAGTGCAGAGATAGGACCCGATACGGTGTTGCACACAGGAAACATAGTTGCTGTGATAGGCAGAAGCGAAAATATAGAAAAATTTGAAAATTGGCTCAGAAAATAACTGATTTGCAAAAAATGAAAGCAAAACTTTCATTTTTGCGCAAAAAACTTAATGAAAATATTGACAAATAACTTGCTTTCGTGATAAAATCGTACCGATGTATGCAACATAAAGAAAAAAATCATGCAAAAACTTACAGAAAGGGTTTAAGCAAAATGAGTTTAAAAAATGAATATCTTGTTGACCTCGTAAAAAGAGTAGAGGCAAGAAATGCAGGCGAAAAAGAGTTTCACCAGACAGTAACAGAGGTGCTTGAGTCTATCGAGCCTGTAATCGAGGCGCATCCCGAATATATCAAGCAGGGCGTTATCGAGAGAATGGTCGAGCCTGAGAGAATTATTAAGTTCCGTGTTCCGTGGGTAGACGACAACGGCAACGTACAGGTAAACCGCGGTTTCCGTATTCAGTTTAACAGCGCTATCGGTCCTTACAAGGGCGGACTTCGTTTCCATCCTTCGGTAAATGAGAGTATCATCAAGTTCCTCGGATTTGAGCAGACATTTAAAAACTCACTTACATCGCTTCCCATGGGCGGCGGTAAGGGCGGTTCCGACTTTGATCCTCAGGGCAAGAGCGACGCTGAGGTTATGCGCTTCTGCCAGAGCTTTATGACAGAGCTTCAGAAATATATCGGTCCCGACACAGACGTTCCCGCAGGTGACATCGGTGTAGGCGCTCGTGAGATAGGATATCTTTTCGGTCAGTACAAGAGACTCCGTGATGAGTTTACGGGCGTTCTCACAGGTAAGGGTATTCCTTACGGCGGTTCGCTTATCCGTCCCGAAGCAACAGGCTACGGTGCTGTTTACTACACAGTTGAAATGCTCAAGCACTTCGGCGACGATATAAAGGGCAAGACCTTTGCAGTATCCGGCTTTGGTAACGTTGCATGGGGTACGGTAAAGAAAGTAAACGAGCTTGGCGGCAAGGTAGTTACACTTTCAGGTCCTGACGGTTACATATACGATGAAGACGGCATCAGCACTCCCGAGAAGGTCGACTTCCTTCTTGAAATGCGTGCATCCTGCCGTAACAAGGTTCAGGATTATGCGGACAAGTTCGGCGTTCCCTTCTATGCAGGTCAGAAGCCTTGGGGAGTTAAGGCAGATATCATAATGCCTTGCGCTACCCAGAACGAAGTAGATATGAAGGAAGCTGAGATGATCGTTGCAAACGGCGTCAAGTACTATGTTGAGGTTTCAAATATGCCTACAACTAACGAGGCAGTTGCTTACCTCAAGGCAAACGGCGTTATCGTTGCTCCTTCAAAGGCAGTAAATGCAGGCGGCGTTGCAGTATCTGGTCTTGAAATGTCACAGAACTCCATGCGTTACAGCTGGTCCGCAGAAGAGGTCGATGCAAAGCTTCAGACAATTATGCGTAACATATTCGAAAGCTCCGTTAAGGCAGCAAACGAGTACGGTCTGGGCGATGACCTTGTTGCAGGTGCAAATATCGCAGGCTTTATCAAGGTTGCAAACGCTATGCTCGCACAGGGCGTATGCTGATAGGCTGACTACAGTATAAATACAAAATATCTTATTACCCGTGTGTCATTTGGAACACACGGGTAATTTTTATAGATACGTTTGTTCACACAATTATCACACAATATTCATTTGTTTTTCTTTTTTAAAAAAAATTGTCATTTTTCTGTCAAAAAGATAATTTATAATTATACCGAAAAAAGCAGGGAGGTATATGGCATGGGATATCAGGGGATCTTTCGACGCAGAGAAATAAAGTATATGCTCGACTCCGAAAAATACAGCAAGCTGATGGAAGTTATTTCCGTTCATATGGAGCCCGATACATACGGCAAAAGCCTGATATGCTCGCTGTACTTTGATACTCCCGATTTTCGTCTCATTCGTACATCTATGGAAAAGCCGCAATACAAGGAAAAGCTGCGTTTGCGCTCCTACGGTATTCCCACAGACGGTTCGCTTGCCTTTGCTGAGATAAAAAAGAAATACAAGGGCATCGTATACAAGCGCCGTGTGATGCTTGCGTACTCTCAGGCACTGTCATGGCTGCTCTCCGAGTGTGAAGCGCCGGATAAAAGTCAGATCAGCCGAGAGATAGACTATTTTAAGGATTACTATACGCCTCTTTACGATGCTTGCGCACTATTTTATGACAGGGTGGCATATTACAGCGATGAGGATGAGGGGCTGCGTGTCACCTTTGACGAGAATATACGATACCGTTTTGCGGACACGGATCTGCGCCTCGGCGACACGGGAGAGCTTTTGACGGGTGCAGGGCAGTATTTGATGGAGATAAAAATTCCGGCGGGGATGCCGTTGTGGCTTGCAAGAGCACTGTCGGCAAATCAAATATTTCCCATATCGTATTCTAAATACGCAAATGCATATTCAAATTTTTTCAGAGAAAAAATAAACGAAAGGTGATTTTATTATGAACAACCTTGTACCAACAAACATTTTTACATCAGTAATAAACGGACAGCTGACGCTCAAGTCGTATCTTATATGTGCGGCGGCGGCAATTTTTGCGGGAGCGGTTTTGGCGCTTGTGCTCTCACGTTTTACAAACGGCAAAAAATACTCGTATTCATTTCTTTGCACTATTGTGCTTTTGCCGCTGATAGTACAGACGGTCATTATGCTCGTCAACGGAAATGTGGGTACGGGTGTTGCGGTAGCGGGAGCGTTCAGTCTTGTCAGATTTCGCTCAGCTCCGGGAAGCGCCAAGGACATTGCGATAATTTTCCTCTCGATGGCGGCGGGGCTTTCGACGGGCACGGGATATATCGGTGTTTGTCTGCTTCTTGTTATCATCAGCTGTATTATACTGTTTGTTCTTTACCTTATCGGAAAGCGCTCTGACAATGAAGATAAAGAGCTGCGTATAACCATTGGCGAAAATATTGATTATGAGGGTGTGTTTGATGATATTTTTAATGAATACACAAAAAAGCACACACTTACAAATGTAAAGACGACGAACATGGGCAGTCTTTTTAAACTCAAATACAGAATAACGATGAAAAACGGAAAAAGCGAGAAGGAGTTTATTGACTCGCTGAGAGTAAGAAACGGTAATCTTGAGATCGCAATATCATCACTCGTAGAAGAGGATCAGCTTTAATATTGAGCAGGAGGCTTTGTATGAACAAAAAACTCATATCTTGTATGTGCGTGTCTACTCTTTTTTGCACTTTGATGTGCTCGTGCGGTACCGTAGGTGTGACCGATGCACAGAGCAGTAATGACGGTAACGTTGTAAACGGCACGACCGAAAACGGTGCTTATATTGAGGGAGAGCCTCTCAGCGCCGAGGCAGGTGCGGTGGACGCATCGCAGATCGATTTTAAAAACAAGGATATCTACTCCGACTACTCGGGTGATGCTGTGAAGATCACGCTGTCCGACGGTGCTCAGACAAGCGGAGCAGGCTACTCTCTCTCCGACGGCGTACTCAATATTACAGCGGACGGTACGTATGCGCTGAGCGGCAAGCTATCGGACGGTCAGATAGTAGTAGACGCACCGAAGGAGGCGGATGTACGTTTGGTGCTTGAGGGAGTTGAGATATATTGCTCCGATTCGGCACCCATACTTGTAAACACGGCTGACAAGGTGATCATCAGCCTGCCCGAGGGATATACAAATTATCTTGAAGACAAGACGCTTTCATATGAGGCTGACGGCTCGGAGATAACTGCGGTTATCTACAGCCATGAGAGCCTGAGCATCAACGGAGATGGAAGTCTCAATATAAAAGCAGTCTCAAAGGATGCTGTAACGAGCAAGGATACGCTCAAGATCACAGGCGGAAATATAAGTATAAATGCGGCAGATGACGGCATAGTCGGCAAGGACAGGGTGCTTATCAAGGACGGAAATATAAAAATTGAGTGTGCCGGAGATGCGATAAAAACCACAAACGATGAGGACCCAACGCTCGGCTACGTTTATATTGAGGGCGGCAGCTTTGATATTACGAGCGACGGCGACGGTATAGATGCTGTAACGAGTATTCTTGTCTGCGGCGGCGATTTTAATATAAGGACGGGCGGCGGCGCATCAAACGTAACAAGCTCGGGTCAGATGTCGTCGGGAGGATTTTTCGGAAGATGATGGCGGCACACTTGCGGTTTAAAAAAACAGAATAAAAAATGCTTTTCCCCGCGGCGAAAAGCATTTTTTATTTCATAGGAAATTGCGTAATTACGTTCCGCCGTTTGGTTGAGTTAAAGAAAACCCAAAGATACAATAGGCGGGAGGATGGATGCGGGCACTGCCCGCTTTTTATTGCATAATTCTGTAAGATGTATGTCGCAGATCGGTGAAATATCGACACTGCATTATCGTCCGTTTTTTACTGATATCGTTCACGGTATTTTAACAAAAAGGAGATAAGGTATTGACATTCACAGCATTGTGTGGTATTATATAAAGGCTAAAAGCTTTATTGCTTTAGAACAGTAAAGCGGTAAAGTGAAATTTTGTTTAGAATTTATTTGACAGAAAAGAGGTATATCATGAAAAAAATTCTTGCGCTTATACTCGCAGCACTTATGGTAGCTGTTTGTTTTGCAGGATGCTCCTCTGAGAAAAAGGAGCTGGTCATCGGCTACACCGACTATGCACCGATGAACTACACCAATGACAACGGAGAGCTTGTCGGATTTGATACCGAATTTGCAAAAGCAGTATGCGAAAAGCTCGGCTACACAGCAAAATTCCAGCTCATCGACTGGAATAACAAGTACATGGAGCTTGACTCCGGAGCTATCGACTGCATTTGGAACGGCTTTACCTACAACTGTGCAGATGATGACGGTGTACAGAGAGGGGACAAGGTCAGCTTTACATATGCATACATGAATAACGAGCAGTGCGTCGTAGTGAAAAAAGACAACCTTTCTGCTCTCAACAGCGCAGATGCGCTCGCAGGAAAAAAGGTATCTGCTGAGAATGGCTCGGCAGGTGAAGGCTGTGCAAAGACGCTTATGGGAGATAACGGTACATATATCGGAGTTACAGCACAAATGAACACTCTTACAGAGCTGTCCTCAGGCAATGTGGATTTTGTAGTTATCGATAAGACTATGGCAAATTCCATCATCGGAAAGGGAGATTACAGCGAGCTTGCTATTGCCGACAAGATCGAGATAGAGAGCGAGCAGTACGCTGTCGGATTTAAGAAGGGCAGCGAGCTTACCGAAAAGGTAAACGGAGCTATCAAGGAGCTTGCCGCTGACGGAACTCTTGCAGAGCTTGCAGAGAAGTACGGACTTTCAAACTACCTTATCACAGAATACAACTGATAAACACGACGGGTGTTGCACTCATTTTTGAGTGCAACACTTTGTTTCAAAAATAAACTATCAAGGATTTTGTAAAGTATGAGTTCATTTCTTTTTGAAGCAGGAACAGGATTTATTCCAGTAACCTTAAAGCTGCTTGACGGCTTTGGGACGACAGTACTTTTGTTTGTTCTGACGCTTGTTTTTGCTATTCCCTTGGGTCTTGTTATAGCGTTTGGCTCAATGTCAAAATTCAAACCGCTCAAGGCGGTGACAAAAACGGTTGTTTGGATAATTCGCGGAGTGCCGCTTATGCTGCAGTTGTTTTTGGTTTTTTATGTTCCGGGAATGGTGTTTGATGTCCAATGGCCTACGGAAATGTTCGGATACGCCGTTGACAGCCGTTTTATAGCGGCGCTTGTGGCTTTTGTGATAAACTATGCCTGCTATTTCAGCGAGATATATCGGGGAGGCATCGAGAGCATTTCAAAGGGGCAGTATGAGGCGGGCTATGTACTCGGCATGACAAAGACACAGATATTTTTCAAGGTCATTCTCCTTCAGGTACTAAAGCGTATCGTCCCCCCTATGTCAAACGAAATAATAACACTTGTAAAGGATACTGCGCTTGCCAGAGTCATTGCGGTGGCTGAGATAATCAAGGCTGCCGAGGAGCTGATGAGCCGAGCGATCATTTGGCCGCTGTTCTATGCCGGTGTGTTCTATCTGTTGTTTGTCGGCATTATGACTATCCTTTTCAACAAGATCGAGAAAAAGCTCGATTATTTTAGAAGCTGACAGGGAGGGGTTTGTATGGCATTGCTTGAAGTAAAAAATATATACAAAAAGTTCGGCAAGACCGAGGTTTTGAAGGGAATAGATTTTTCTCTTGAAAGGGGCGAGGTGTTGTGTATCATCGGCTCCTCGGGAAGCGGCAAGACAACGCTTCTCCGTTGCCTGAACTTTCTTGAAAGTGCCGACAAAGGCAGTATCTGCGTCAACGGCGAGTGTCTTTTTGACGGGGATAAAAACGAAAAGGAAAACGAGCGTGACCTTTTTTCAAAGAGACTGCACTTTGGGCTCGTTTTTCAGAACTTCAACCTTTTTCCGCAGTACACGGCAAAAAAGAACATTACCCTTGCGCTCGAGCTTCAAAAAAAGCACTCCGCAGATAAGATAAACGAGATTGCGGAGTCGCTGCTTGAAAGTGTCGGACTCTCCGATAAGGCAGAAAATTATCCGTGTCAGCTCTCGGGCGGTCAGCAGCAGCGTGTAGCCATTGCAAGAGCGCTTGCTCTGGAGCCGGATATATTGTGCTTTGACGAGCCGACCTCCGCTCTTGACCCTGAGCTTACGGGTGAGGTATTGCGAGTTATAAAGCAGCTGAAAACCGCCGACAGAACTATGATAGTGGTAACGCACGAGATGGAGTTTGCCCGTAACGTGGCAGACAAGGTCATCTTCATGGCTGACGGAAAAATCGAGGAGCAGGGAACACCCGAGGAGGTATTCGGTGATCCCCGATCGCCTAAGACCCGATCATTTCTTAACAAAAGCCTTGAAAATATATAAAATGTGTATAAAAAAGCATCCCGAGCAGACGACAGTATGTCATTTGCTCGGGATGCTTTTTACTTTATAGGAAATTGCGAAATTACGCTTCGCCGTTTAGCTAAACCAAGTGGATGCCATAAAGACGATAGGCGAGAGGACGGGGGCGTGCAGTGTGTCGCTTTTTACACAAATATGCGTCATGGGAAATAATTGCATCTAAATAATTTTACATTTTTCGACCAACTACTTGAAAAAGGGAAATTGTCTGATATAATAAAATTGGTTAAATATCATTAAAAAATTTAGGAGGATATAAATGAAACACAGGAAACTTGCCCTTGTGCTCACGGCGGCAATTCTGGCTTTGACCGTTTTTGCAGCTGTCTCTTGTGCGAAGAAAAATTCCAATGATGATACGTCTACGGGAGGAGTATCAACAGGCGGAACAAATAATACAACACAGAATGTACAGACAAGCGGCGGTGTGACGGATGGGACAGACACATCTACAGGGGACGGAGCTTCTTCCGGTGATGGCACTTCATCTGCTCCCGAAGTAATAGAAAAAGACCCCCCGCAAATAATAGAACCCGAGGGACTATCCGATGTACAGCGCACTGCATATACTTGGTGCGGTAAAGCGTATGAAGCGGCAAAACAGGCAAAAACGCTTGAAGCTGATTCTGAGTCAAGCTCAATATCAGACTCATGGTCGCAGGTATACTCGGTCGTGTCGGGAGAAATGACCAGATATTACGATAATTATGTTGACGGCGGTATGACTGACGACAAATTTGTCTGCCTTATGAAGTCTTTTGCCAATATTTCAAATGCGCAGGGACTTGCAAACGGGTATATCGCAATAGCCGAGAGTAAAAAGGAAGACGGGCATTTGTCTGCGGCGCAGGATTATGTCAACGCAGGCAAGTTTTTGCAGGCGTCCCTCTCTCTGTCAAAGCTCGATAAGAGCAATTCGGCAGATCTCGCAAATGCGAAAGCACTCGTTTCCGCACATCTCGATGCCTTCAAAGGGGGCGTTTCCGATGCTGTTACCGAATACATGGTAAGATATCAGCTCTCGGACGGCAAGAAATATATTGATTCGCTTTACGGCTACGGCATTGATTCTCACCTTGATGATGAAGCAAAACGCCTTGAGGAGTACAGAAAATTTCAGGATGAAGACCTTGCAGCGGTCGATCTTCGAGACACTCTTGAAAATATCTACACACATTGCCTTATAGCTTTTCCCGAGATAAACTTTGCGTCAAAATCGAGCTACGGTGCGTGCGGTCCCGACTGCTTGACACCGTATGAGTTTAAATATCTGCTTGAAAATCTTTATGAAAAAGGATATATAATAATTGACGCAAACCTTGTGTATAATGAGCAGACGGACTCTCCGAACTACACGCTTATGCTCCCCAAGGGAAAAAAGCCTCTCATACTTACATTTGACGACGTGACATACGACTCGCGCAAGTTTGGCAGAGGTATGGTCGACAAGCTCATTGTTGACGAGGACGGATATGTTTGCACTTATACAAAGCACAAGGACGGCACCGAGGTCATTTCCTATGACAACGAGCTGTTCCCGATAATAAATGCATTTGTAAGGGAGCATCCCGATTTTACATTCCAAGGTGCGAGAGGAACGCTGTTCTTTACAGGTTTTGACGGAATATGCGGATACCGTACACAGTCAGAGCCTGTGGATGATGCCGAGGCAGCGCTCAAGCTTGATCGTCAAGACCAGATAGCTCAGGCAAAGGTGGTTATAGAGGCGCTTCGCACAGAGGGCTGGACATTTGGATGTCACGGCTACAATCACTCGAATATGCCAAAGATAAGTGCCGCAACCTTCAGAAAAGAGATAGATATGTGGCGTGAGGAGGTCGGAGCTATCGTAGGGGATACACAGCTGTTTTGCTGGCCATACGGCGCTCATACCAACGGAGATGTAAATCTGCGTAAAAACGAACAGCATCAGTATTTGTTTGACAGCGGCTTTACGTTCTTCTTTGGCTGCGGCTCCGCAAGATATCTTTCAAACGAGCTTGACGGAAACGGTATTTTCAGCGACCGTAAGGGTGTCACAGGAAATGTTCTTGTCTATATAGCAAAGGAGTACAAGTCATATCTGCGTGATTATCCCTATCTCTTCGATCCTGATAAGATGTGGGATCCGCTCAGAGTTCAGTACAGAGATTGGCTTGTAAACGGATAAATACACAAAAATAACGCACCGCAAAAAACAAAAAAAGGACTGCTGCGGCAGTTCTTTTTTGTCAAAACAGTTGATAAACTGGTAATCGTCTGCTATAATATAGGCAACAGAACACAGCTATGCTGCTGTGTTGAAAAACAAAGGAGTATTATCATCATGCAAAAAACAAAACTTGGAATTTCGGTGGGACTTTTCGGTGCACTTCTTTATTTGTGCGGACTTTTCGGCGGATACATAATCACTATTCTGCTTGCTGCTTATGCTCTTCTTATGGAAGAAAATCTGTGGCTCAAGAGAACGAGCGCAAAGGTTGTTGCACTTATGGTCGGATTTTCTGTCATTTATACGCTTATCGGACTTGTCCCCGACCTTATGGGAATTATAAACAGCGTTTGCAGAATTTTCGGCGGCAGCTTTTCTATCGCTGTAATCAGCAACATTATTTCCTTTATTCAGAATGTGATCAGCTTGGCTGAGACTGTTATCTTCCTCCTTCTCGGTCTGAAGGCTGTCAAGATGACAACGATCCGCATTCCCGTTATCGACAACCTGCTCAACAAGCACTTCAACTGATAAAACAGCAACAATTAAAGCTTGCTTAGACGGAATTTTTAACACAATGAAGAAAGCTGGCATTGCCCGCTTTCTTCATTGTGCTTTTTTATTGCATAGGAAATTGCGTAATTACGCCCCGCCGTTTGGTTGAGTTAAAGAAGAATCAAAGATACAATAGGCGGGAGGATGGTTGCGGGCATTGCCCGCTTTTTTATTGCATAGGAAATTGCGTAATTACGCCCCGCCGTTTGGCTGAGTTAAAGAAGAATCAAAGATACAATAGGCGGGAGGACGGTTGCGGGCACTGCCCGCTTTTTTATTTTCTTTCTATTTTGCCCGATATTTCATTCAGACCTTCTCTGAACACGCTCCAATCGGGGTGATGGTCGAGAGTTTCGAGTCTGAATGCAGCAGGCCATGCAGGCAGCCACTGCGATGGTCTGAACGATCCGACACTGCGTCTGCCCCAGCGTGTGTGGAATACAGCCTCATCCTGTGCACCTGCGGGACGGAGTCTGCCGTTTAAGTACATCGTGCCGTCTGAGATGCATTGGCAAGCATTACACCAAAATGCAATAGCTTTTTCACGCCATTGGATATTGTCGGTATATTCAGCAAGCTTGAGGAAGGAGATGACATCACGCAGAGCGTACTGGTCAAGCGCCTGATGTGCTGTAGACACGGAGGTAGAGCCGAAGGTGTCATAGCACATCTGTCCTATGAGGGACTCTTCGGGGTATTTTATTGTGTAGTGCATGAGCCATGTGCAGAGATACCAGCCGATATTTTCAGAAGCGGTAAGGTACTGTTTGTCGCCTGTGATCTCGTAAAGCACGAGTGCATCACGAATCAGAGGAGAGGAGGATTCCTTGTCGATGCAGTATGTATCAAGGGCACCCGCCGTTGTATAGCCGTCACGCTCAAGAGCGCCGTAGTAGAATTTGAAAGCTTTGAGTGCTGAGTCAAAATATTTCTTCTCGCCCGTTCTCTTGTATGCGGTGAGAAGAGGAAGAATGAGAAAGCATCCTATAGTACCGTCGGCAACACGGACTTCTCCGTTCTGATACCAGCTCTTTGCAAATCTGCCGTCATCAGCCTGCGTCTTTATTGCAAAGTTGCATATAGAGATAGCCGTTTCGAGGTATTCGGGCTTGTCGTATCCGCACTCTTTTGCAAGGTCATAAGCCTCAAAATATGCATCAGCCGCACCGCCTACATTGCAGGCATCTATCTGAAGGAGTATTCTGCCGTTTTCGTCACGCAGAAATTTCTTTCCGGCGTATACGCTGTGGGACTCGTATTCGCTCTCGCCAAGCGTCCAGATGTCCGGCTTATAGTCTTTGTCAAAGGGCATATTGCGCCACGGGTGGAAATCTATTCTCGCATCAACGATACCGCACTTATTCTCGCTGAATTTCAGCCAGCTGTCATGAGCGGCAAGCCCCATTCTCAGCGACTCCTTGTTTGCTGTCTCGAGGTATTCGCGAAGCATACTGTTTGCCATGACACCGCTTTGTCCGACCCAGCTTATTTCATATCTGTGAAAGGTCTTCATGTACTGACCGTAGCAACGGTACCACTGAGAGCCCATAGTGAAACCGCAAAAGCCGTTCTGCTCTTCCTGATAGAGAAATCTCGAATATGCAAGACTGAGCTTTTTGAGCTGTTCGGGCTGCATGGGAGCCGCTATCGGATGTGCGTAGTAGCGCCAAGCAAAGTCGAGCAGCTTGTCATATCTGATAGCCTTGTCTTCTGCCTCATATGCAACGATGATAGCCTCAAACTCGTCTCTCGGCTCCATACTGCCATGATATGCTTCTCCCCAGAAGTGTCTTTGCAGCGTTTTGGGTCCTTCGACCTCAGGCCACATTACAAGGTGGTTTTCCGCATCGTCCTCACGGTAAAGAGCACACGAGGTGATGTCGTCTTCTTTTGCCATGAGAGCTACAGAAGCATCGGCTGTTTGCGTGTATGTGCATGACGGAATGGTTATTCTATGATAAGCATACGTCCAAATCTCACCGTTTTCATCTCTGTCACCGGTGTATTCGGGTGTGCTGCCCCAGCCGTTACCGTTATAGTTTACGGATGGGATCATGGTAAACTGAGCCTCACCCGGAACCGAAAGGTGCATCTTCATCTCGGTGACGGGAGCGTTTGTTTTTCTCTTCCACAAATATGCTATGTCGCTGATTTTTTCAAAAGTATCAATGGCATTTTGATACCCGAGAGCAACTGCTACCGTTTTACCGTTGACAACGATATTGGCACAGTCATGTTCTTTTATAATAAGCATCAATAATAAAATCCCCTTTGCTTTTTTTGGTCTATGTTTAAATAGCTTGTTGCCATTATAAACTTGATGTCCGCCATTTACAAGACGTTTGAGACTTTATGTAAAAATTAATAATTTTTTGAAAAAAACTTTAAATCATATTGTAATTTTTCGTAGAAATTTTATGGTTTATTAAAGCACAGCCATTGCCGCCTTAAAAACAGATCGCAGATATACTTATTTGCTATTGACATATTTATATTGATGTGTTATACTGAACTAAATAAGACAATTTGTCTGAATAAGAGGTGCGTATGCGGCAAAAAAACAGTGACACAAAGCATAAAATTACCGAATTTATTGACGGCTTTTATTTTGAGAGGGGGATGGCTCCCACTATCCGTGAGATAGAATCAGGCACGGGGATTCCCAGACCTACCGTGCAGAGGTATCTTACTGCGATGCGTGACTCTGGGGAGATAGAATACAACGGCGGCAGACGCAGAATAGAGACGGAGCGCACACAGAAGATAGCTGACGGCGGTTATGTTCAGGTTGCGGTAGTCGGCTCGATTGCGTGCGGACCGCTCGGCTTTGCAGAGGAGAATATCGAGGAATATTTTAGGCTTCCTGCATCCTTTGTAGGAGAGGGGTCGTACTATCTTTTGCGTGCAAGGGGTGACTCGATGACGGGTGCGGGTATTGACAACGGTGATCTTGTTCTTGTCAGAAAGCAGCCGACAGCCGAAGAGGGGAATATCGTGGTCGCACTCGTCGACGGGGAAGCAACGCTCAAGCGCTTTTATCGGATGAAAAATGCAAATACATTTCGCCTTCATCCCGAAAACAGCGAATACGAGGATATTATCGTTGACAGCCTGTCAATTCAAGGCGTCGCCACAAATGTTATAAAAAAGCTGAACTGACAAAAGCGGGGTGCGTGTGTCCGCAAAAAGAGAAGAAAGCAAGCGGCAAGCTTGACACAAGGCATTTTTAGCACATTATCTGAGAACTTGAAAAAAAATAAAAACCGTTACATAAAAACTGTTACGAGACGGGAATGGTGTCTCGCTTGGGTGTTTATGTAACGGTCTTTTCGTTTTTATTCAATTATGTCCTCTACAAAATCGGTGAGCCATTGTTCAATGCCGTGCATCTTGGTTTTTGCGCCGGATGCTTTTTGCACAGCGCCCTTTTTTGCATTGCTGACAGCGCCGCTTATTTTATCTGCTGCGTGCTCAAAAATATTTTCAGCCTGCTCTTTTATGTACGGCTTTTTCAGCATCGCAACCTTGTACAGCCGCTTTGCCGTATGTATCTGATCTGCCAACAGACCAAAGGAAGTGAACGTATACGTATGCACCGTTTCCGGCTCAGAGCCTTGCTCCTCATCAAAATTACTGCTTGTTTTATATGACAGCTTATACAGCGGAGCATGATATGTTGTTTCTCCGTTTTTCTTTTCAACTCTGTATGGGACAAACAGAGAGACTGCATATCCTGTGATAAGTGTTGTTTTCATGATTGTCAGCATGGTTTGCGAAATGCTCTTTGACATTGTTATCTCCTTTCTTTTTCTGTAAATGATATTTTGAAAGGTCGTTTATATACTAAGCATATTGTATCACATATAATAAAATAAAACAAGGGATATTTGCCGTTTTTCGTTCAAAAATGCTTCTCCGTACTTGACGAAGACTCTGATACCGGCTATAATTTAATTGTAAAGTTATTTAATACATACGCCGGTTGGGAAACGGATATTTTTCGGAGGCTATATGAGCAAAACTGAGCTTTTTCTTGATAAATACAAACAGCTTGAAGAAACGGTGAGAAAAAAATTCGGCGGAGCGGGTTCTGTGTCGAGGCTTGAGACTTTGCCTGAATTTCGCCGTATGTCCGCAAAAATAAAATATTGCAGAGAGCTTCGCAACATTCTCCAGCATAACCCAAAGCTCAACGGCGAGTGGGGCGTCGAGGTAAACGACCGAATGATCAGTTTTCTCGATGAACTTATACTCATGATAAAAAAGCCGCCGAGAATATGCGACAATGCTATAGGGATAAAGGATATCCTTTACGCAAAGCTTGGCTCAAGCGTTCTTGACACTATGAAAATAATGAAGCAGAGAGACATTTCAAAGATACCAGTGCTTGACGGCGGCTGTGTTGTGGGCATCTTTTCATATGCATCGGTGTTTTCGTACGTTCTTGCAAACAGCGGACTTCCCGACTATAAAACGGTTTTTTCGGATATTATGTCGGATATATCTATAGATGGGGATCACAGCAAATATTACAGATTTGCAAAATGGAACGAGTACCGCTCGGAGATCCAACGGATGTTTGACGAGGCGTATGACAACCATATCAGAATAAAGCTGGTGCTCCTGACAAGGGACGGAACAAGAAACGAAAAGCTGATGGGGATAGTCACCCCGTGGGAGCTGTTAGACACGGAATAAAAGAAAGTGCTGTACAAATGCACCGAGATGGTGCGTTTATACAGCACTTTTGTTTTGCAGAAAAATTGCAGATCTTGCCGTTATTTTTCAGTGATGATAATCCTTTAGGCGGATGGTATATTCGTTATATATCTGCATATATTTTTTGTATACTTTTTCGCTTATCTTTCGCTCGGAAAACAGCTCTTGCGCTCGTGTGCCGAGCTTTTTTCTTTCGTTGTGGGCGGGCTCCTTATAGTTGTTTTGGAGATTTATTTTCATGTTTTTTACTATGCTCTCCAGCTCTCGCTCACCCTTGGATTTAAAAATATTCATTGTCTCGCCCTGCTTTTGTTATTTTTTATCTTTATTGACGTCATCATCTGGTTTTTTGTCTTTTTCGTCTGCTTTTGTCAGGTTCGGGGCAGTATTTGCCGTTTTTCTCTTTTTTCTTATTATTACAGTTACAGCCACAGCCGCCGAACACAGTGCTGCGACAGTTATTATTATGATGACCGTTGCAGTAATGGGATTTTCGCTGATAGCCTGTGTGATATCGTCTCCGATAATGAGTGCGAGTCCCTTTTTTACAAATATATCGGATATGAATATACTGTAGTATTTCTCTTCGGTCTTTCTCTCGGCGCCTTCATAGGTGCAGGTACTGTCGATCACGGCATACAGCTTGAAGCTCCCTTTTTCGTTTGGAGCGGTGATGCCGCTTTCGTATGCATAGTAGTACCTCTGCCCATCCTCACCCTCGAGCATATATCCGCTTATTTTGCTGACCTCGGACACCTTTCCCAACAGCCCGATATATTCATAGATGTCGGAGTCCGAGTAAAGAGAGCTTATCGTGATGGCGGGCAGGGTGTCACCTGCCTTGTATTTTTCCTCGAGCTGTACCGAGCTTTTGCATACGAGATCATACCGTAGCTCAATATATGCCGTGGTGCTTGTTCCCGTATAGCAAAGATATGCCTTGCCGCTGTCGCTTATATAAGCGTTGTAGCAAAATGCGGTGGGGTTCGTTTCCGAGCAGTATGAGCCGAAACGGCGCAGGGGATATACGGAATTATGTGACAGTCCCGCCTTGTCGGATACAAGAGAGAAATATTTGTGTTCTTTTCTGTCGCACAAATATGTGATGACCGAGCCTTGCTCTGCCGTGAGCGAAAACAGCTTTATCTCTCTGTTTTTGATGTCCGAGAAAGGAAAATCCTCCATGAGCGATGCAATTTTTTCGCTGTCGTACATAAGCGCAGAGTCAGAAATATCAAGCTCGCCCTTGTACGGAAGAGTCAGCTCTTCTGTGACATAGTCCGAGTGAAGCAGCAGGTCCGCTTCAAGCTCAAATGCTCCGCTCGAGAAGACGAACAGATACGATTTTCCGCTGTAGTCAAGCTCGACCGCAGCACCGCAGGCATATTCATCGGTTTCGCTTGCGTTATGTGAGGTGTATACGTCTGCCTCTTTTGTATAAAGGACACAATACGGTGTGAGCGTGTCGGGGGTGTTTAGCTTAAAGCTGAAAATTGAGCCTGCATCATGCTCAAACTCGAATATGCTGACCTTATATTGGCCGGACTCGGAGTACATACTGTTTGTGTATATTTTATCAAGCTCCTCGGTTTTGTGCGTGTTTGGGCTGTATCCGAGCGAGCTTGGGAATGAGCCGAGTGTATTTGTCTTATAGCTGTCGGTCGACGATATTTCAAAATCGCACACAAAAGTCCCCTCTGATGCCGATCTGTCAGAGAAAACTGCGTGATATATTCCGCTGTACCCCGCAATAAAGCTGAGGTGAGCCTTGCCGTCGAAGCTATCAGAGGAAGCTTTGCATATCAGCTTTGCGCTGTCGCTGTATACGGCGGCGGTTACGTTGCTATATCCTGCAGTCCCGCTCTCGGTGCTTGTACCGTGAGAAAAATACACGCTGACGATACTGCCTGCCTCGGCATAAAAAGCATAGGAGTGCTCGTCAAGGATATTGTGTTCTGCCGTGTCTGCGCTATCCTTTTTGTGCGAGAAGATACATTGAGAGATATATGGCAGTTCACGTACGTCCCCGTATCTGCTTTTATATAAGCTTTCGTCCGCCTGTGAGCTTATCTTCAGCGTGCCTGTACATAAAAGACACACGGCAAAAAATATTGAAAAAAGCTTTTTTATCATAAAGGAGCTCTCCGTATAATATTATATAAAAAATGTACAAGCATATTCTATCAAAATAAGCATGACGTGTCAAGTGATGTAAGCACGGAGCAAATAAAATAAATTTTTTGTTTTTTATTTTTTCGGTTGCATTTAGCAAAAGTATGTTATATAATATTATTGATAACGGATAAAATCCGAAAGTATGCCCAAAAAGGGTGTAATTTTTATTTTATATATAATATGACAGAAGAGCAAATGCTCTTTGAAAGGATAAACGAATGGGAAAGGATGTAGGCATTGACCTTGGAACTGCGACTGTTCTTGTCTATGTAAAGGGCAAGGGTATCGTGGTAAACGAGCCGTCCGTGGTTGCGCTTGACAGAGACACTATGAGACTGCGCAAGGTCGGCAGAGAGGCCCGAGAGATGCTCGGAAGGACCCCCGAAAATATAATTGCGCTACGTCCGCTGCGAGACGGAGTAATCAGCAAATACGATATTACACAGCAGATGATACAGTATTTTCTCAAAAAAGCGTGCGGCAATCAGGTGTTCAAGCCGAGAATGGTCATATGCATTCCCAGCGGTGTCACCGAGGTTGAGAAGAGAGCTGTGCTTGATGCGGCGACTCAGGCAGGCTCGAAAAAGACGTATCTTGTAGAGGAGCCGGTTGCGGCGGCCATGGGAGCGGGTATTGACATTACGCTGCCTACGGGAAACATGGTGGTCGATATAGGCGGAGGCACGACCGATATTGCGGTAATATCGCTTAATTACGTTGTTGTATCCGATTCTATAAAGGTAGCGGGAGACAAGTTTGACGAGGCGATCATACGCTACGTCAGAAAAAAACATAAGCTGCTCATCGGTGAGATGACAGCGGAGCTCATAAAACGGAAAATAGGCACGGTTTGGGATGTTGACGACAAGCTGTACATAGATATCAAGGGAAGATGCCTTGTGCAAGGCTTGCCGAAGGTGGTGCGTCTTTATTCCTCCGAGATGCTCGAGGCATTGGAGGAGCCTATATCGCTGATCATCGAATCGGTAAGAGGCGTGGTTGAGAAAACACCGCCCGAGCTTGTCGGTGATATACTTAACAACGGAATCATACTGACGGGCGGCGGATGCCTTTTGCGCGGACTTGACAAGCTCATCAGCTATGTGACGGGCATCAAGACCGTTATCGCAAAAAATCCTGAAAGATGCGTCGCGCTCGGCACGGGCAAGTGCCTCGAAAATTTGTCGGCAATGCCTGAGGTGCACATAACGGATTTTTGATGAGCGGTGTGCGTTCGGTCATTATTTCGGTATTGATAATACAGACTTTACAAAACGGTGCCGAGAGCGCCGTTTTTATTACAACTGAGCTTTGATGTTTGAATCGAGGATTGATAAAATTGTCAGCAGTCATTAAGAGAATAGGAAGCTTTTTTACCTCGGAGGGGATGCTCGGAAAGTCCGAGCGGTTAGGGGAGCTTGATAGTACGAAAAGTGTGTATAAATGCTTTTTCATGCTTGCATGGCCGGCTATAGCGGAATCTATGCTGACAGCCCTCACCGGCTTTGTCGATACGGCAATGGTAGGGACGCTCGGCGATGCGGCGATAGCGGCAGTCGGACTTACAAATCAGCCGAGATTGCTGTTTTGGTCGCTTTTTACGACGCTCAATCTCGGAGTTCTTGCGGTCGTATCGAGGAAAAAAGGAGAGGGAGACAGAGAAGCGGCAAATACGTGTCTTCATCAAGGGCTGAGTGTGTGCGCCGTACTTGCTGTTCTTATTCTTGCTGTTTCTTTGTTTTTTGCAGAGCCGCTGATGCGTTTTGCCGGAGCGGGTCCTGATGTCATTGACGATTCAGTCGAGTATTACCGAATTATCATGCTCGGTCTTTGCATATATTCGTTTGCTCTGTGTATCAATGCGGCTCAACGGGGTTCATCGAACACAAGGATAGCTTTTCACACATCGGCTACGCTCAATGTTGTAAACGTGGTGCTCAATTACCTGCTCATAGGCGGAAACTTCGGTTTTCCCGCTCTGGGAGTTAAGGGAGCCGCAATAGCAACGCTGTGCGGAAATATTGCGGGACTTACGGTTGCGATAGCTTCGCTTTTAAAAAAGAACGGATATCTCTTTTTGGATATTCGTTGTTGCTTTGCTTTTGACAAAAAGCATCTGTCGATGATGTGGCAGGTGTCGAGCGGAGCGGCTGTAGAGCAGCTGCTTGTCAGAATAGGCTTTTTCGCTTTTGCAAAGATCGTGGCGGAGCTGGGTACCGAGAGCTTTGCGGCGCACCAGATAGGCATGAATATAGTCAGTCTGTCTTTTGCCTGCGGTGACGGGCTTGGCGTTGCGGCATCGGCTCTTGTGGGACAAAATCTCGGACGAAAAAGACCTGATATGTCTATCGTATATGGAAAGGCGGGTCAGCGTGTCGGATTTGTTTTCTCGGTTGTGCTGTTCGTTGTTTTCACGCTCTTTCCATACCAAATAATAGGCGTGTTTACGGATACACCGAATGTCACGGAGCTTACTCACGGGATAATGCTTTTTATCTCATTTACCAGCATCACACAGATAAGTCAGGTCATTTTCAGCGGATGTCTCAGAGGAGCAGGTGACACAAAATACATGGCAGTTGTCTCTTTTTTCTCCATAGCGCTTTTCAGACCTGTGCTGTGCTACATTTTCTGCTTTCCGTGCGGATTTGACGTTGTGGGAGCTTGGATAGCGCTGTTTATTGACCAAACGGTCAGGTGCGTTTTTTCATCCGTGCGTTTTAATCGCGGAAAATGGACAAAAATAAAATTGGGATAACAAATTTGTAAACATACAGTCAAAACACAAATAACCAACTCGGAGGTCATATGGATTACAGCTCATACAAATGCAGGCGTATGCTCGAATATTTTGAAGAAATATCAAAAATCCCGAGAGCATCCTACAAAGAGGATAAGATCGCAGACTATCTTTGCAATTTTGCAAAAGAGAGAGGCATATACTGTGTGCGGGATGCGTTCCACAACGTGTTTATGCGCATACAGGGAACACAGGGCAGAGAGGATGAGCCGCCCGTGCTTCTTCAAGGGCATACGGATATGGTGTGTGAGGCTGAGTTCGGCATTGAGTGGAATACTCGGTCGGAGGGTGTCAAGACATATGTTGAAGGCGACTTTATAAAAGCTGACGGAACCACCCTCGGAGGAGATGACGGAGCGGCGGTAGGTGCGATGCTTGCTATCCTTGACGGTGCGCTGGCATCCCATCCGCCGATAGAGTGCCTTTTCACGACGTGTGAGGAGGTCGGTCTTGACGGCATGAAAAACTTTGATATGTCAAATATCAGCGCCAGAAGAATGATAAACCTCGACAGCGAGACAGAGGGCGAGGCTGTCATATCATGTGCCGGAGGTGTGCGGACGGATATTTTTTTAAGGACGGATTTTTGCTCGTTTGACAGAACGGCACTCAAAATCACCGTAAAGGGACTGTGCGGAGGGCACAGCGGTGCCGATATCCATCTTGGCAGAGCAAACGCAAACAAGGTGCTTGCAACTGTGCTCAAGGTGCTGATGAAGGATACAAGGACGAATATTGCCGGAATTTTCGGCGGAACGAAAGACAATGCGATAACAAGAAGCGCCGAGGCTGTCATTTCCGTAAAGGACGTCAATGCCGCAAAAGAAGCAGTCGGTATGCTTTATGATAAAATAAAGGCAACTCTCTCTGAAGACGACAGAGCAAGCTTTGATATAATATGCGAAAAAACTGAGGCGCCCGATACGATGTGCGGGCACGAAACGGGTGTTGCACTGGTAAAGCTGCTCTCGCTTCTTCCGTGCGGAGTTATGGAGTGGATCGACGAGGACAGAGGCATGGTGGAGTCGAGCTGCAACATCGGTGTTGTCAGCACGGATGACGAGGGCTTTAGAATAATTGTTTCAAGCCGCTCAAACGACGAGGCAAAGCTTGACGGTCTTGTACAGATACTCGATAATTTTGCACAGCTTTACGGATGCCGTATCGAGCACAGAAACAGATATCCCGGCTGGAAAAACGCAAACGGAAGTCCCGTAGAGTCGCTGTATAAAAACGTGTACCGCTCACTGTTCGGCGTGTACCCGAATATTTGCGCTATACACGCAGGGCTTGAGTGCGGTCTTGTTAAAAAGGCAATTCCCGATATGGATATTATCTCTATCGGACCGACGATACTTGACATCCATACCCCCAGAGAGAGAATGTCACTCTCTTCGTGTGACAAATTCTGGCTCACACTTGAAAAAATGCTCATGGACAGAGCATAATTGCCAATATACAGAAAAAATGTGCCGAGAGGCACATTTTTTCTGTATATGTATATTGTATGAAAGCGGTATTGCGGCATATGTGCTTGCCTTGCAATACATAAAAAGCTCCGCAGAAATACGGAGCTTTTATGTACAGATTATTTTACTATAGCAAGGAACTTGAGAATGCAAAGAACTATTCCCACCAAGCTGTATATTTCCATCAAAGAACCGATAATTCCAAAGAGGATACCGATGACCGGAATAGATGCGAGAATTCCTATAAGAACTCCGACTACAGCACAAACAACAAGGAAGATAACGAGCTGTACAACGAGAGATACAACATCCTTTTCTTTGACTTTAAAAGGCAGGGGCCAAATTTTCTTGAGCATATCCATGAGCTAATACCTCCTAATAATATTTGTTTTTACACATTTATATTATAAATAAAAAAATGATATTTGTCAACATTTTTACCTTTTTATTGCGTTTTTCTTATGAGAGAGCAGCATGTGCAATATTTGACACCGTACTTTTAGAAAAACGGGCAATGTGTGTTGACATATCGGGAAAAGGGTGGTATACTATATGCGATAATCCCTGTCGTGAGGCGGTATATACCCCCGAGCGGTCGGTTCTGTCAGATAACTTATCCCCACACATGAGCGTGACCCGAGGCAATAGCTGTACGGAAGCGTGAATTTGCGGTGTGCTTTATCTATAATCATCAGAACGGCAGGAGACTGCCGTTTTTTCTGCTTTAGGAGAGAGTATGAGAAGAATAGCGAGTATAAGTATCATAGTTGAGAGATCGGATTCAACGGAGTACATCAATCGGATATTACACGAATATGCGGATATCATAATAGGGCGGATGGGCTTGCCGCTTCGGGAATACGGTATTTCTCTTATCACCTTGTGTGTGATGGGTGACGAGAGGGAGATAAGTGCGCTCTCGGGTACACTTGGCCGTATTGACGGAGTGAGTGTAAAGGCTTCATACGCCAAAAAAGAAATAGAATAGGAGAAAAACAATGAAAAGAAACAAATTGACAGCTGTTATATGCATGATACTGTGTATGCTCATGCTTGTATCATGTGCGCAGACGACCGGCACAAACGGCACAGAGAGCTCCACCGAGACGGGAACCGGCACTGACACGGGTGCGGTTGATGAATACAAGGGAGCCGAGATAAAGATAGCGACCCTCAACGGACCTACGACCATCGCTGTTCTCGGCCTTCTTAAAGGGGATGCAGCAAAGGACAGCAAAAACACATATGTGTACGACCAGATATATGCGTCTGCCGATGCTTTCGCTCCTCAGCTTCTCAAGGGCGAGATAGACGCAGCGATCATTCCCTGTAATGCGGCGGCTACCCTTCACAAAAACAGCGGCGGCAAAATTCAGATAGCTGCTGTAAATAATCTCGGTGTGCTTTACATTCTTGAAAAAGGAAACAGCATAAACAGTATAGCAGACCTGAAGGGCAAAACCGTCGTAACGACGGGAGCAGGTACCACACCTCAGTATTCTCTTGAATACGTACTGAGCAAAAACGGACTGAGCGCAGGCACGGACGTTACAGTAGAATACAAGAGCGAGGCATCGGAGGTGCTTGCAGCACTGAAGCAGGGAAAGGCGGATATTGCCATGCTTCCCCAG
Source organism: Eubacteriales bacterium (assembly GCA_045120955.1). Lineage (GTDB taxonomy): Bacteria > Bacillota > Clostridia > Oscillospirales > CAG-272 > JAZMZS01. The sequence goes on from JBGVFH010000063.1 coordinate 26,433, forward strand.
CCTGCCGCAACCAACGCAACAAAGGCTGTAGAAGGGCTGAGGATTGCGCTTGATCTCAATGCTGAGTGGAGCAAGATCGAAGACAAGGCGGCGCTTGTAACGGGCGTTCTTGTCGTAAATACAGAATTCGCAAAGCAAAATCCCAAGGCAGTAGAAACCTTGCTTTCGGACTACCGTGCATCATGCGAGATGACATCTACAGCGCTTGACACAGTAGCTTCATATGTAGTCGATCTCGGTATCGGCGGAATTTCCAATGCGGAGATCGCAAAGACCGCAATTCCGCTGTGCAACATCAAGTATATGGACGGCGAGGAGATGAAGAGTGCGGTCAGCGGCTATCTCTCTATCCTTTATGAGTCAAACCCCGCATCTGTCGGAGGGGAGCTTCCCGCAGACAGCCTTTACTATATTGCAAAGTAAAATAATTCGATGATCGGACATTGAGATGAAAAAAAATACACACCAACACAAAAAAATGCTTTATACAGTGGTAGCGGCTGTGTTTTGGATATTGGTATGGCAGGCGGTGTCGATGCTCTACGACATGGACTTTGTTCTGCCTTCCCCGCTCAAGACGCTGTCGGTACTTGTACAGAATATAGCAAAAGCACGATTTTGGTCGGCGATACTGTTTAGTGTCAGCCGTATATTGCTCGGCTTTTTGCTTTCATGCAGTGTCGGCGTGGCGCTTGCCCTGCTGAGCATAAGGCTAAAGGCTGTAAAGGTACTTTTTGACCCTTTTTGCTCTGTAGTGAGAGCCGTTCCCGTGGCGAGCTTTATCATTTTGGTGCTTGTTATCTTTTCGTCAAAATATGTTTCTGTCGTTATATCCTTTCTCATGGGCTTTCCCGTGATATACTCGACCCTTCAGAAGGGAATAGACGCATCCCCCGAGCCTCTGCTAGAGGCGGCTGATGTATTTTGTATGGGATATTTCAAAAAGCTAAGGTATATATATTTTCCTCATCTTTTGCCGTATACTGCAAGCGCGCTTTCGGTGTCGGCGGGATTGTGCTTTAAAAGCGGAATTGCCGCAGAGGTAATAGGTTATCCGTCAGGCAGCGTCGGTGAGGCAATGTATCTGTCAAAGATCGGCTTTGATATGCCGGGGCTGCTTTCATACACGGCGGTCATCGTGGTAATAAGCGTGCTGTGCGAAAAGGCTATCATGCTGATCTGCAGAATGCCGGGTACGAGAGGAGAGGCGGTAAAATGAAAAACTCTGTTTCTCTGAAAAACATAAAAAAGAGCTTTAACGGTATGAGCGTGCTTGACGGCTTTAGCGCTGAGATCACCGAAAACACCGCCTTTATGGGGCGTTCGGGCAAAGGAAAAACCACGCTTGCGAGGATCATCATGAATTTGACGGATGCCGACAGCGGAGAGGTGACGTTTGGCAGAGAGCCGAAATTCTCCGCAGTTTTTCAGGAGGACAGGCTTTTTGAGGACTTTAGCGCTGTAGACAATGTAACTGCCGTATGCGGCAGAGGAATGTCAAGAGCCGAGGCAAAAAAACGAGCCGTTGAACTGCTCGATGAGTTGCTCATTGATGAGCAAGAGAGAAAAAAGGCCGTGCACAGCTACTCGGGCGGTATGAAGCGCCGTGTTGCTATTGCGAGAGCCTTGCTTTCAGATTCAAATATACTCATACTTGACGAAACATTCAAGGGGCTTGACGAAGAGACTCGTGAGCAGACTGCCTCAGTTATCCGCAAGTATGCCATGGGTAAGCTTGTTATTCTTATCACACATGACATACACGAGGCGGAATTGCTCGGTATAGAGCATGTGATCGCATTAGAATAAAAACGGGGAAATTTTCCCCGTTTTTATTTATATTATTTGTTTTCGCTTTTCTTAGCGAATGCCTTGTCTGCCATGCCTGCATAGAGTGAGAATTTCTTGATCTCCTCAGGGTCATATGGGCGGTAGTTAGGACGGAGCAGGTCGTGCTGCCATTTTGTCATTTCGAGCTTCTCGCCATTTGCATAACGCTTCCAGCATGCTTCCCACGGCTCATGTCCCTTGAACTTGCCGTTGACAAATCCCCAGTTGAACACACCTACATTGTTATTGTAGTAGAGTGGAAGGTGTGTGGCTACATTGTTGAACTGAACTCTGTGCAGCCATTCTGTGTTGAGCATAGGGCGATCATACTCACGAAGGAACTCAATTACTCTGACAGAATGGTCGAGAGACCCGTAGTCATGGTAGCTTATAATATCGGAGAGCTCTATGGCAGTAGTCTCTTCCTCTGTGAGAATGTTTGACTTAGGTATTCTCCATACATCAGCACAGAGAGGCTGAATAGGATCATGTGAACGGAATATCTCAAAGGCACGCTTCATATGGGGAACGCTGAGAGTTCCTCTTGCAGAGTTGCCGGGCTCGTTCCATATATTCCATACGATAACTCTCTCATCCTTTGCATAGCGACTTGCAAGATCTTCACAGTATTCGTAGAACTTCTCTGCAAGCTCAGGCTCGTCGACAGGGCTGTATAAAGGTGCGGGGGTAGCAGGAGCTGCGGCGGTAGCAGGAGCTGCAGTGGTAACAACGGGATCTGTGCAGGGAAAAATTCCCGGTATCATCCTGGCATCGACCTTAAACGATCCGTGAAACACTCCTGTCTTTATCTCGCCGAATTCCGGCTTCTTTTTCGGTCTGCCACCGTCGCTGATAAGAACGAACAAAACTCCGAGACCGTTTTCATGACATATAGAGAGAAATTCCTCTACATTTTTCAGAAAGCTCTCACGCTGATACATCCAAACATCAAATGCGAGGAACTGTCTGACCGCATTGAAGCCTATCTGCTTTGCAAGAGCAAGCTCACGGCGCATCGTTTCTACCTTTTCTTCGTGTTTGTATTCCTGCCACATCTCTACCCAACCCGAACAATCAGAGGGCACATAGTTAAAACCGCGTATCCAAGGGCGTGAATTATACCATTCCCACGCCTTTTCATTTGACCATTTTTCCATTTTGAGTCTCCTTTATAAAAAGTTGTTTATTTTTTATGTTATTTATATTTTACAATAATGCACATAAAAAGTAAACTGCTTTTTGCTGTTTTAATGTAATAAATATATTGTATCGGCAATAAAAATACAATAAAAAGCATGATGCTGTTGTTTTTATGTTTCTGTAGCGGAACAAAAACCCCTCTGCTCTTGTGTATAAGGGCGGAGGGGTTTAAACAAGTTTTTTTATTTGTATTTCTTGTTTTTGAATTCGTCATATATGGCACAATAGCTGTCATGTCGGCTTTTTGATATTTCTCCCCGTTTGACAGCTTCTACGATCTTGCAGCCTTCTTCTTTTTTGTGGGTGCATTTTGTATATTTACATTCACCTATGTAGTCATAAAACTCGGAAAAGCACGCCGCAAGGTTTTCAAATTCGAAAAAGTCAAAGTGGACAAAATCGAGCAGACCAAACCCCGGCGTGTCTGCGAGGAGTGCTGTCTTTGAGCCGATTGTCACAGGGTAAAGCTCCACGTGCCGTGTCGTGTGCCTGCCTCTCTCTATTTTTCGGCTGATGTCGCTTGTTTTCAGCGACAAGCTCGGAAACAGAAAATTCATACAGGTGGACTTGCCTACTCCTGAGGCACCCGCAAAGGCGGCGCATTTACCGGGTAAAAGCTTGTTTGTAAACTCTGCAAATTCTTCCATGCCGCTGCCGTCAACAGAGCTCAGAGAAAATGCGTGGTATCCCGCCTTTTTATAAATATTGCAATATTGTGCCGCCTTTTCCGTGTCAATATCGCTTTTTGTCACGACGATAACAGGCTCTATAGAGTTGTGCTCACATATTGCGCACATTTTGTCTATGTTGAGCAGAGAGGGCTCCGGCTTTGTAGCCGCAAAGGTGATAAACATTACATCAATATTTGAAAGCGGGGGACGGATGAGGCAATTTTTGCGCTCGCATATGCTGTCGATAAACATTCCGTCTCCGTCGGCTCTGACACAGACAAGATCACCTACCGTGGGGGTCATGTCCTTGTGTCTCAGCACCCCCCTTGCACGGCAAGTGAGCGTCTTTGAGTCATCGCTCAAAATTTCATACAGACCGCCAAGCCCCTTGATTATTCTTCCGTTTATTGTTTGGCTCATCTTTCACCTTTTCTTTGTTTGAGTTTTTTACGGTGTCGGTCCTTTGCTGATGGTGATATTGACTACCGTTCCTTGCGGCACTTCCGTATTTGCCTCTTCACTTTGATTTGCGACAAGTCCTATCTCCACAGTGCTTGAATACTGATTTGAAACAGTTCCGACGTTGAGTGACGCATTTTTCAGAGCATCTATTGCCTGCTGTTGAGTCATGCCCCTCAGGTCAGGCACCGTGACAAGCGTAGCCGCACCTGCGCTTACATACAGAGTGATGGTGTCGCCTCGGTTGACCTTTACTTTTGCCTCGGGGCTTGTCGAACATATAACGCCTTCGGGATAGATGTTGTTGTTGACAGATTCCGTCTTTATCACAAAATCAAGTTCGTATGACTGAAGCTTTGCTATAGCGGCATCGAGCGTGCTCTCGGTGACATCTATCATATACATACTGTCTCCCGAAACTTCACCGTCAAGTCCGCCGCTGATGACAAGGTCGATAGAAGTGACACCCGACGCTACCTTCTCTCCTGTCGGTATTGACTGCTCGAGCACAAGTCCCGCTTCATAATCTATAGATTGGATGCGTGTTATGTTTCCTATCTTCAGCCCCGCATCGGTCAGAAGCTTGTATGCTTGCTCCTCCGTGCGGTTTTTCTTTTGTGAGTCATAGACAAGGTTTGGTACGGACACGTAGTCTATCTGCTCTCCCTCGGAGACGATAAGAGTTATCGTATCTCCCTTGTTTACAAGCTCCTTGGGAGCAGGGTCCGTTGTGATAAGATAGCCCTCTTCTATTGCATCGTCTGAGCGTTTTACCTGTGTTATCTTCAGATCAAAATTAAGATTGCTTATCTCTGCTATCGCTTCGTTTAGGCTGTAATAGCGCAAGTCAGGCATCTCCATCTGTTCCCGACCTATAGATATGGTGAGAGTTATCTCGGATGCTTTTATCTTTCGGATGAGGTTGGGTGCTACAGATTGTTCAAGAACAAAGCCGCTGTCAAACTCGTCCGAATATTCATATTCAATGTTGACCTTTGAGAATTTTTCTTTTATCGACTGTTCAAGCTCTTCGTTGTAGAAAAGAGATACATAACTCTCAACCTTGAATTCATCCTCGTTTTTCGCCGGATTGATGAAGAGCACGTTTATCATGTACACAGCCGCAATTATCAAAGCAACGATAAATGCGCAAGCCGCACCGAGAATTATCGGAAACATCGAGGTTCCGCCGTGCTCCTTGGTCTTGCCGTTTTTCCTTTTGAGTCTGAGTGATGTGCCGGGATTTTTTTTCAGGCGCATAACACATGAAAGCATCTCGGATGCCGTCTGAAATCTCTCGGCAGGGGTGCGCTTCATCGCTTTTACGATGAGCTGTTCAAGTCCTTCGGGAATTCTTTTGTCGAGCTGTCTGGGCAGTACGGGGTCCTCTTTTATATGCATAAGTGCGATAGATACAGAGTTGTCTCCGTCATAGGGAAGCACGCCTGTCGCCATCTCATACAAAAGTGCACCCAGAGAATAGATGTCCGTGCGGCTGTCGACTTTTTTTCCGCTTGCCTGCTCGGGACTGATGTAGTAGACTGTGCCGATAGCCTTGTCCTCCATCGTAACTGTCTCGGCGCTCGGCAGCTTTGCAATGCCGAAGTCTGTGACCTTTATCTGACCGTTCGGCATCAGCATGATGTTCTGCGGTTTTATGTCTCTGTGAATGATCCCCTTGCTGTGAGCGTGCTCGAGTGCACGCAGTATCTGCTCTGCACAGCTGACGACCTCGCTTACCTCAAGTCTGCCGCCTCTTTTTTTCATGTATTCCTTGAGCGTGATACCTTCAAGATATTCCATGACAAAATATTTGAGAGTGCCCGAGACGCTGACATCGTATATTTTTACTATGTTTTCGTGCTCCAGCAGTACAACTGCCTTTGACTCGTTTTCAAATCTTATGACATTGGTTGGGTCCTTTGCCATGTCTTCACGCAGCATCTTTACGGCAACTGAGCGTCCGTAGCTGAGGTCTGTCGCTTTGAATACTACAGCCATTCCGCCCAGACCTATGATCTTTTCTATTCGGTATCTGTTGTCAAATACCTTTCCTATATATTTATTGTACGTTTCCATACTTCCTCCGAAATATACAAGTATTCTTATATTATGCGTACAACGCTTTAGGGTCTGACGAGTATGGCGGTAATGTTGTCCGAGCCGCCGTTTTCGTTTGCCGTGTCGATAAGCTTATCTACGGTGTCCTTTGCACAGCAGCCTTGCGATATTATATCAAAGATCCCGCTGTTATCTACATGATTTGTTAAACCGTCGGTGCAGAGAAGCACGCACATCCCTTCTGACTCAGCCACGAATGTGTCAGCCTCAATGCTTTCGCTCGTACCCACAGCTCTTGTGATTATGCTCTTGTTTGCGTTCGTTTTTGCCTCTTCCTCGGTTATCTCTCCTATATCGATAAGGTACTGAACATAGGAATGGTCATGCGATATTTGCTTTATCTCAGAGTCGGAGATAAGGTATACACGGCTGTCTCCGATATTTATTGTGTAAATATACGGGCCGTTTATAAGTACAGCGGCGAGCGTCGTTCCCATGCCGTGCAACTCCTCATTTTCGGCAGCTGCATCAAAAACAGCGGTGTTTGCGACATCTGCCGCCTTGCACAGCACGTTGAAAAGCTGTGTTTTTGTAGCGTCTATCGTCTGCGTTTGACTGTCAAGCTTTGCCGTAAGCGTTTCGCACACAACGGTCTTGAACTTTTCACAGGCGATACGGCTGGCAGTCTCTCCCCCTGCGTGTCCGCCCATTCCGTCGAAAACAGCACAGAGAATTGCTTTATCGCCAAGCTCACAGATACAAAAGCTGTCCTGATTTGCTTTCCTTTTTCTCCCTATATCAGTATTTCCGAAAAAATCCATTTTTTATACCTCTTTCCCATGTGTGCGCCGCAGCTGACCGCACGCGGCATCAATGTCGGTACCAATTCTTCTTCTTATCGTAGCATTTATCCCTTTTGAGGCAAGTGTCATGCGAAAAGCCTCCGCTCTTGCCGCTGCCGGCTTTGTAAATGAGCGTTCCTTTACAGGGTTGACAAGTATGAGATTTACGTGCACGGGCTCTCTGTTGTCGGTGAAATATTTTTTTACGAGAGCCGCCAGCTCAAGTGCCGTTTGCTCGTTGTCATTCTCGTTTGAGATGAGAGTGTACTCAAAGCTGACCCGCCTGCCGCTTACCTTAAAGTAGTGAACGCATGCACGCATCAGCTCGTCGATAGAGTATTTTTTGTTAATCGGCATGAGGCTCGAGCGCATTTCATCGTTTGAAGCATGAAGCGAAACCGAAAGCGTGACAGGCAGCTTTTCCTCTGCGAGCTTATAAATGGACGGGACGACTCCGCAGGTGGAAAGCGATATGTGCCTCAGTCCTATGTTCAGTCCGTTCTCGTCGTTTACAAGATGCAGAAATTTTATAACATTGTCGTAGTTGTCAAGAGGCTCGCCTATTCCCATCATGACGACATTTGATATTCTCTCGCCCGTATCACGGCTCGCCGCTATTATCTGCCCGAGCATCTCCGACGGGTACAGGTCTCTTATCTTTCCGCCTATGGTAGAAGCACAAAATCTGCATCCCATGCGGCATCCTACCTGAGAAGAAATACAAAGCGTATTTCCGTGGTTGTATTTCATAAACACAGACTCTACAAACTCTCCGTCATACAGCCTGAAAAGATATTTTATCGTGCCGTCTCTCTGCGAGCACAGCTTTTTCTCTGTTTTAGGCATTCTGTCGATACATTCGTCACTCAGCTCTGAGCGCATACGCATCGGTATGGTTGACAGCGACATGATATCGACACCGCTGTGCAGTCCCGAAAATATCTGCTTTGCTCTGTATGAGGGAAGTCCTTTTTCGGCGACAAAATCTTTCATCTCGTCAAATGACATTGATAAAAGGTCATGCCGCTCGCTTTGTGCAGTACTTGAATTTTGCATTTAAAATTCCTTTGTTATCTTGGCTTTTTTTGCAGCTTTGCTATAAAAAATCCGTCTGTTTTGTGTATGTGAGGAAAAAGCGTCAGCATACCGCCGCTTTTTATATCGGGGGTATATCCGTCTTTGCCTTTCAGCTCAAACGGGCAGAGAGAAAATTCATGATTTTCACGGAGAAACGCATTAACCGTATCTTCGTTTTCGGCTCGTCTGAGTGTGCAGGTAGAGTAGAGAAGTGTACCGCCGTCCTTGACATACTGCGAGCTTTTTGTGAGTATTTCAAGCCCCAGCGGTGCCAGTTTTTCTACATCCTCTTCGTCCTTGTATCTTATATCCGGCTTTTTTGCCATGACACCGAATCCCGAGCACGGAACATCGCATATGACCTTGTCCGCACATCCGACAAGGGATGTGTCGGGTATACGGGCATCACGCTCGGCTGTCTCAATGATGGAAATGCCGAGACGTGCCGCACTTTTTTCTACTAGAGAAAGCTTGTTTTTGTGAAGGTCAAATGAGTAGAGCTTTCCCTTGTTTTTCATCTCGATAGCGGCACCGAAGCTCTTGGAGCCCGGGCATGAGCAGACATCTATTACAGTATCTCCCGCTTTTGGTGCGAGCAGCTCTGTTGATATTTGCGATGCTTCGTCTTGTACAAAAAACAACCCTTGCTCAAAGCCTGCAAGCTCGGATATTTTGGTCCCCTCACAGAGCTTTACTCCGCTGTGTGAGTATCCGGTATCCGAAAATGCAACACCGCTTTGTGTAAGCATCTCCCGATATTTTTCCTTGTCCGTGAGAAGGGTGTTTATTCTCAGCGTAGGTGTGGGAGGGCAGGCGCAAAATGCATCGAGTATTCCTTTTGCGTTTTCATATCCATAGTCTGCTGTAAGCGAGGCGCATATCCACTCGGGAAATGAGTAGGTAAGCGAGAGAAACTTTGTCTTACCTTCGCTCTCTGCCGGAAAGACCACTCTTGTTTTTCCGTCACGCAGATAATTGCGCAGTATGGCATTGACAAACGATGCTTCCCCTCTGTTTTTGCACAGTGCTACCGTTTCGTTCACGGCGGCGTGAACAGGAATTTTGTCAAGATATATTATCTGGTACAGCCCCAGACGCAGTATTTGCATTACTCTCGGCTCGATGTGCGCACCGCCTTTTACCGCCATGCGTGAAATGATAAAATCGAGCGTAATTTTTCTTTCCGTTACGCCGTATACGAGAGAAGTAAACAGAGCCGTGTCGCTCTCGGTCAGCACAGCGGAATTTATGCTTGCGTCAGAGGCAAGATTTATGTATTTGCCTGCCTTCTCGGCACTCATTAATGTTTTGAGTGCGAGAAGGCGGGGATTTTTTTCTTGTTTCATAGCTTTTACACAATAAAGAGTTACCTTCAGTTTCTTGAACGTCTGCCGAAAATAAGGATAAAACGCAACAGCTGCATAAGCGATACGGCGAGTGCCGCTACATATGTCATGGCGGCTGCCGTCAGCACCTTCCTTGAAGCTGTAAGCTCATCTTGCTGCATACGTCCGCTGCTTCTGAGCGCATTCATGGCACGCTTGCTTGCGTCAAATTCTACGGGTAGAGTTACAAGCTGAAAAACGGTCGAGAGAGCAAATGCGGCAATACCGATAGTGACAAGCGGCTGAAATGACAGCAGAAACCCGAGCAAAATAAGCGGCAAGGTTAGCCTTGAGCCGATATTTGTGATAGGAATGATAGCAGAGCGCAGTCTCATAGGTGCGTATTCGGTTGCGTGCTGAACTGCGTGTCCCGCCTCGTGAGCGGCAACGCCTACTGCCGCCGCAGACGTGGAGGAGTATGAAGAATCGGATAGGCGTATCACCTTGCTTTTCGGATCGTAGTGGTCGGTGAGATTTCCGGATATATGCTCTATTTTTACATCGTGTATTCCGTTTTCTTCAAGTATCATACGGGCGCTGTCATATCCTGTGATGTTTTGACGTGTTTGTGTGTTTTTGTATTTGTTAAAGGTCGAGCTTACCTTTGCCTGAGCTATCATGGCAAATATGACAGCAGGCATGACAAGCACAAGATATGTCCAGTCAATACCGTAATAGTAAAACATTCTTTATTATTCCTCCGAGAATTTAAGAGAGTATATCTCCTACTTTGATCTTTCTGCCGTTGATGAAATCTGCGGCACGCATCCGTCCCTTACCCTGAGGAAGCACTCCCTCGATGTCAACAGCTCCTTCTCCGCATGAAACGGTGATGACACCGTTGTCAAGCGACAGTACGCTGCCGGGGGCTTGTGCGCCGTTATGCGTCTTTGATATTCTCGCTTTTACTATCTTCAGAATTGAGCCGTCGGGCATGAGTGAATATGCGAGAGGGAAGGGCGACATTCCGCGTATCTTGTTGTGAAGCGTGCGTGCATCAAGAGAGAAGTCTATATGACATTCCTCCTTGGTTATTTTTTCGGCATAGGTAGCCAGGCTGTCGTCTTGCTTTTCTCTGACAAGCCTGCCTTGCTCGGCTAAGCTTACAGCCTCGGTTATCGCCTCGGCTCCGAGCGCCGCAAGGGCATCGTGTACCGTCTCGAAATTGTCGTCTTCTTTTATCTCAAGCTCCTTTTTTATGAGCATATCTCCCGTGTCGAGTCCGACGTCCATGTACATTATCGTAACGCCTGTCTTGCTCTTTCCGTCGAGTATTGCTCTTTGCATAGGCGCAGCACCTCTGTATTCAGGTAAAAGAGAGCCGTGCACATTTATACAGCCATATTTGGGGTAGTCGAGCACATACGATGGCAGTATCTTTCCGTATGCTACTACTATTATCATTTCGGGGTCAAGAGATTTGAGCGTTTCAAGAAAAGCGCCGTCACGCAGGGTTTGCGGACAAAAAACGGGAAGTCCGAGTCTTTCAGCCGCCTGCTTTACGGGCATAGCGGTCATTTTCTTTCCTCTGCCCATCGGCTTGTCGGGAACGCTGACAACGCCTGCTATCTCGTGTCCTGCTTTATAAAGAGCCTCCAGCGACACAACGGCAAAATCGGGCGAGCCCATAAAAAGTATCTTCATTTTTAAGACTCTCCTTTTATATTACTCGTCGTCCTCGGTAAGCTCCGCCAGCTCCTCGGGCGTCAGAATTTTGAGTGCGTGGTCGGTGAAAAGAATACCGTCAAGATGGTCTGTTTCATGGCAGATAGCACGTGCGAGCAGCTCGCTTCCCGTCAGCTCAAAGGGGACTCCGTTTCTGTCGAGTGCCTTTACGGTGACGGTCATTGGTCTGTCTGTGATACCGTATTTGCCAGGGACGGAAAGGCACCCTTCCATCTCCTGCTGTTTGCCATTCCTCTTTATTATTTGCGGATTTATAAGCTCGTATACAGTTCCTTCTTCAACCTCTATTACGACGATACGGCGAAGCACTCCTACCTGTACTGCCGCAAGACCGCAGCCGTTTGCGGCGCGCATGGTCTCTGTCATATCGTCAAGCAGAGTGAGTATTCTCGGTGTTATAGCCTCAACGGGGCGGCTTTTTTTATGAAGGAGAGGATCTCCGTCTTTTATAATATTAAGTTTTGCCATTTTTTCTCCTTAAAAATGCATTTTTGCAAAAATGTATATTAGACCGAGGAAGGGTTAAAATCGACAGACAGCGAAACGCTTGCCGCCCCTCCCTTGCAAAATTCTTGCAGCAACGATGAGAAAAGCTCACGGCTGCGCTTGTTCAGCTTTGTTTTTATTACCATACGCATACGGTATTTTTCGTTGAGCTTGAATACCGGTGCTTCGAACGGACCGTAGGCAATAACGGGTGTGTCCTCCAAGAGCGCTTGTGCCTTCTTTTTAAAGCTCTCGCACAATATCTCGGCGCACCTTATAACGTCGGATTCGTTGTCTGCCGTGAGAGTGAGAAGTACGATATCGCAAAACGGGGGCCATATGTATGCACGTCTTATTTCTATCTCTTTTTCGTAAAATTCCTCATAATCTCCACGACAGCAAAGTTCAATTACCTCGCTCTCGGGCTTGAAGGTCTGTATGACCGCCATTCCTGCCTTTGCTGCTCTGCCGGCTCTGCCGACGACCTGAGTGATAAGAGAAAATGTCCTCTCGTTTGACCGATAGTCCTCCATTGCAAGAGACGAGTCGGCATTGAGCACGCCGACAAGCGTAACATCGGGAAAGTCATGTCCCTTTGCTACCATCTGTGTGCCGATGAGAACGTCTGCCTCCTTTTTTCTGAAGGAATCGAGCAGCTTGTCATATGCGTTTTTCGTGTTTGCGGTGTCTGCGTCCATGCGCATGAGCTTCGCATCAGGAACAAAAAGCGATATTTCCTCAGCCGCCTTTTGCGTTCCGACTCCCATACGCATGAGCTTGTCGGAATTGCAGTAAGGGCAAAATCTCGGTACGGGGGCTGAGTATCCGCAGTAATGACAGCGCAGAGTGTCCGAGCCGTCTGCGTTTCTGTGAGCGGTAAGTGATACCGAGCAATGCGGACATTCAATGACCTCGCCGCATTCACGGCAGTTGATGAAATTGTTGTAGCCCCGTCGGTTTAAAAAAATTATTGACTGCTCGCCTCTCCGCTTTGCATTGTCTATCTCGGATATAAGATCACGGCTCAGAGGTGATACATGAGCGGCCTTCAGCTCTTTTTTCATATCGCATATGTGCACCGACGGCAGCTTTGCCTTTCCGTAGCGCTGTCTGAGACATACAAGCGAGTATACACCGCTTTTCGCCTTGTAAAAGGACTCGACCGACGGAGTAGCGGAGCAGAGAAGCATCAGTGACCCTGTGTCGGCGCATCTGAAGCGAGCAATGTCCCTTGCGTGATATTTTGGGTCGGAGTCGGATTTGTATGTGTGCTCCTGCTCCTCGTCTATGATTATCATACCGAGGTTTGAGAGCGGAGCGAAAACCGCACTTCGTGTTCCTATGACAACATCGACGATGCCGTCCCGTATTCTTTTGTAAGCGTCAAGCTTTTCTCCTGCGCTGAGCGCAGAGTGGAGCACCGCCACACGCTCTCCGTAAAAGGAGCAAAACAGCCCTACCGTTTGCGGAGTGAGGGATATTTCGGGTACGAGCACAATGACCGAACGGCCGTCTTTTGTGACCTCGTCTATCATCGCCTTCATTACTCGGGTCTTTCCCGAGCCTGTGACACCGTACAAGAGTGCCGCATGCGCTCCTTTTTCATGGTACAGCGATGCAAGCTCCAAAAAAGCCTCACGCTGTGAGTCACTGAGGATATTTTTTTTCTCGGAGTCGATTTTGATATCCTTGTACGGATTTCTGTATTCCTCTTCCTTTTCCTCACACACCAATCCCTTGTCAATAAGAGACTTTAGCTGGGCGGGAGTTGCATCGGCAGAGGATAGCAACAAGCCTTTTTCTATTCTTTGCGCCTCTGTGACACAGCGAAGAAGCTCACGCTGTTTTTCGCTTCTGAGCTTTACTTTGGCATCAGGCTCGTTTTGATATATCAGCCGAGCCTCATCTTTTTCAATGCATGGAAGAATATAAGTTTTATATACGTTGTTGGTGTTTTCCTTTACCGTATATTCACGCACGATCATCTGCTTGCGGATAAGCCTTGCCGCAACGCTTTCCGCCTCCGCACCAAGCTCAGCCGTGAGCTTTTTTTGTGTGGTGTTCGGATGCGAAAGTACAAAGTCGGCAACAGCAGACTCGATCTCGGAGAGAGAGCTAAGCTGCTCAGCCGTAATGCCCTTTGCCGGCAGGAGTATCTGCTCCGCCTTTGAAAAAGCGGCGGAGGGAAGCATACTGCGTACAGCTTCGCCTACCGTGCAGAGCGTGTGCTCCTTCATAAAAAGACACAGTCTCAGCAGATGCTCCGAGAGGGCAAAGCGGTTGTCTGTTACGGACAGCACCGGCTTTACTCTTTTGTACTCGCACTCGTTTTTCAGCTCTGCCGTAACGGCGAGGGTGCGTCTGTTTGAAACACCGAACGGCACGCTGACGATAGACCCGACCGATACCTCCCCTTCAAGCTGCTCGGGTATATAGTAGTCGTAGGTCTTGTCGATGTGGTAGGGAGCATCAAGTATATATGCCGATATATAGCGGCGCATTATTCTTTGGCAATGTTTTCGGTAGCTTCTGCGGTGTTATTGTCTGCCTCGGTCGGCTCGGCAACTTCCGTATTTTCTTCAGACTGCTCACACTGACACGCTTCGGCTTCCTTTATTATCTCAAACTCACCGTTGTAGATGCGGCGGACAGCGTTCGTTACGGCTCTTTCGTCGCTAAGCTCTGTCTTGAGTATAGCGGCAAGGCTCTTGTCGGTTTCCTTGTTTGCAATAAGTTTTTCAGCTATTGCACGCTTTTCGCAGTATTCTTCTGTGAGAATTCTTGCGCATTTTGCGCAAGCGACAACTACCTCGTATCTGTTAAGTCCGTTGCTTGTGAGTTCTTCTATAGATGGCTTTATCATTTTTTATTCTCCTGATATTGTTTATTGTAATTTTATTATTTGTGTGTATTATTTATTCAAAGTATTTGCAGACTGCATCGTGCGCATCCCTTACAAGGTCGGTTCTGCCGTCTGCGATATTCTCAAATGCCTTGGCAACGTCAACAGCCCGTCCGTCCTCGTTTATGAGGATGAAATCGTATCTGTCGGCAAGCTTCAGCTCTTCCCGTGTGCGCAAAAGTCTCTTTTGTATTGATTCTTCGGTGTCTCTGCCACGTGTGCGGAGTCTGTATTCTTGCACCCTTACGTCAGGCGGCAATATCATGACGAGCACAGCCTCGGGATAAGCCTTTTTTATCTGCATTGCACCGTCGACCTCGATCTCGAGCAAAAGGTGCTTGCCGCTTTCGATAACTTCAAGCGCACGTTGCTTTGGCGTGCCGTAATAATTTCCGCAGTATTCGGTGTATTCGAGCACCTGTCCGTCTGCGATCTTTTCTTCAAACTGCTCTCTTGTGACGTAATAGTAGTTGACTCCCTCTCGCTCACCCTTGAGCATGGGTCTTGAGGTGAGAGAAACGGAAAGCGAGTATTTGTCGCTTTTTTCTTTGAGCAGATCCATGACGGTGCCCTTGCCGCTTCCGGCGGGACCGCTTACCACAAAAAGCTTGCCCCTTTTTTCATTGTGAGCGTTCATTTATGCATCATCCTCCTCGCTGTCATAGTCCTCGCTGTCGTCAAGCCTGTTCGATATCGTTTCCGACTGCACCGAGCTTAGTATCACATGGTCGCTGTCGGTGATGATGACGGCACGGGTGCGTCTGCCGCAGGAAACATCGATTACTCTTCCGCTGTCCTTTGCGTCCTGTATCAGCCTCTTTATGGGTGCGCTGTCGGGACTGACTATGCAAACCACTCTTTCGGAGGCAATCATGTTGCCGTAGCCTGCGTTTATAAACTTCATTATTACGCTCTCCTTATTCTATGTTCTGTATCTGCTCTCGTATCTTCTCGATCTCGCACTTGACCGAAACGACGATGCGTGCGGTCTCTGCATTGTTGCACTTTGAGCCAATGGTATTTATCTCTCGGTTGATCTCCTGAAGCAGAAAATCAATATTGCGTCCTACTGCGCTGTCCTTTGAAAGTATCTCCTCAAAGGTGGCAAAATGCGAGCGCAGACGCACAAGCTCCTCGTCGATAGCTACCTTGTCGGCAAATATCGCACACTCGGTAAGAAGCCGCTGCTCGTCAATGACGATATTGTTGTCTCCCATTATCTTTTTTATTCTTTCACACAGCTTTTCGTATTTTGCGCTTGTGTCTGCGGCGGACAGAGCGTCAATGCCGCTTGTCAGCTCTTTTATATTGCTTATCTTTTGGCGGATGTCCTTTTCTATACGGGCACCCTCGTTTGCTCTCGCCGCAAGAAAAGCGTCAATAGCCTCGTCAAGAGGCTTTTTTACCATCTGCCACGAGTCGTCTACGTTTTTTTCACTCTTTCTTATGTTGAAAAGCTCTCTGTTTTGCGCTACGTTCATCACCGTGATGTCGTCTGAAAGTCCGAAGCTGTCACGAAGATGGCGCAGAGCCTCGATATAGGCGCGCGCATATTCTGAGTCTATCTCTATCTGCTCGATCTCCGAGCCGTAGCTGTCAACTCCGATATATACCTCTACCTTTCCTCGGCTGATGCCCTTTTCCTGTATGTAAGAGCGCACCTTGTCCTCTAAAAACGTGTATTGTCTTGGGAGCTTGAGCGACAGGTCAAGATACTTGGAGTTTACCGATTTTATCTCGACTGTGATATCGGTCTGCTCCGAGGTCTGCTTTGCCCTGCCGTAGGCTGTCATGCTTTTGATCATAAACTTTCTCCTAATTTTTTTCTTTCTATAATTAGATATAATTACGGATTATATTATTATATATCAAAAAAACCCATAAGTCAATAAAACAGCATCAAAAAAGAAGGGATTTTGACCGCTGTGAGCAAATATCCCTTCATATTTTTATTTTATATTTATGTTTCCATACCCGCATATACGAAAAAATAACTTTTGTCAGAGCTATGTCGTACATGACAAAGACGGGAGTTCCGATCAAAAACAACCACGGCGTGACCGTCAGCACTTCTTGTTCTGCCCCGACAAAAAAAGCGGACAGAGCACATACAGCCGCCAGCGCAGCGTTAAATACCGTCAGCTTTAATACCCAACACAAAATTTTGTTCAGTCTTTCAAATACATTCTTCAGTATCGGGTAATAACCGAAAAACAAGGCAAAGTAGATTGCGGGCAGCTTGTTCGGCAACAAAAGCATGGCGGCGCTTGAGGTGACCAGCCACACGAGGACAGGGTACGCACCGCCAAGCTCTATTACAGCAAATATGACCGCAAAGGACGCAAGCGCTGCCGCACTCAGGTCCATTACATCAAATATCGAGCCGACGAGCATGACAACGAACGTAGCGGCACACAGTACCGCTGCCACGGTCAGTTTTTTTGTGCTTTTTTTCATATCAAAACTCCGAAAAAGCGAAATGACGGTTTAAAATATTACGGTTTGTTTTTTTGATAACGTATGAACGCTGTCATCATGCACTCAGCAGCATCTGATGAGATCCCCTCCGCAGCATTCGCACAGGCAGTCCGCACACAAAAGCGACGAGCATACATCGCACCCCGAACATTCCGCAGCACTGCCCCCCGAGCTTCGGTAGGCTCTGCCGTAGGTGTTGGCACTTCGCTGAAGATTGAGCTTGAGCTGTCTGTATTCCTCGTTTGTCGGATCCATGCTGCACGCAGTATCAACGTGATTGAGTGCATCGTATACCCATCCTCGGCGCAGAAGGATAATTGCCTTGAGATAATGCCACTCGGCGTTTCTGCCGCTTATATTCACGGCATCAAGATTAAGCTCCGCCTCGGAGTATCTGCCCTCATTTATCATACGGCGTATCTGCGGATAGCTTGAAGCTCCGCTATAGCCGCCCGTACCGCCGCTGCCGGTACCCGTGCCGCTCTGGCGCTGACGCTGTATCGTGTCGTATGCCTCATTTATCTCCTTCATTTTTTCGGCGGCAAGGTCGGAGAGCTGTGAGTCACGGTAGTTGTCGGGGTGATACTTTTTAGCAAGGGCACGGTACGCTTTTTTTATTTCATCGTCTGTTGCATCACGGCTGACGCCGAGTATCTTATACGGGTCATTCATTGTGTCGTTTATGTCCTTTCGGAGTTATTTGTTCGATGTTGCCTTGAAAAGTGCTTTGTTCATCTGCTCGGGCATTCCGAGATAAATTATGTTTTTTATTATTTCACCGATGTCACGGTAGTCGGAAAAATCAATGAGGTCTACTGCACGCTCAAGACCTGACAGCTCACACAAAAGCGCCGTTTGCACGCTCTTTTTTTCTTCATCTCCGAAGCATTCTCCGTACATTAAAGCAAGCGGGTTGTATGAGCCGCTTTTTATATCCTTTTGATAGTCGTCGGCGGCATCTGCAGCATATATAAATTTTCCGCAGTGGTAGCCCGCTTCATACGCGATTTTTCGTTTTCCGCCGTCAAGACCGTAAGAGAATACCTCGCCCAGCAATTCTCCGAACACTCCGGCAGGTCTGTCAAGCGACGCACAGCCCTCCGTCTCGAGTCTTCCAAGCTCGCAGAGCTTTTGCGACAGGCTCTCTTCAAGCTCGGGCAATCCCGCCTTTTTTTTGAAGTGCAGAAAAACCGGATAGACGGCGGCAGCAAGTATTTTTTTGCCTCTTTTGCTGTCATACAGATCGTCCTTTGCCTTGTAATACGCAAGCGCAAGCGATGCCTTTGCGGAGTAGGACAGAGAGGGGCATATATCGAGCATGGACCGCTTTTTTATCGGATGGACTATACATCTGTGCTCCGAAAATGAGAGTTTTTCTTTTTCAAGCACCAGACGTACAAGAGAAAGAAAAACAAAATCATAGTTGAGAGTCATGCGGGAAAGCTGTCCCGTGCATTTTCCCATTGCACGGCACAGTCCGCAGTAAGCGGCAGAGTAACACTCGTATTCTCTGATTTTCATTTCGCTTTTATATGCTTTTACATATCCGAACATAAAAATCCTCCGATGTCCGGTTCTTATATGAGTGAACACTAAGAAATATTTTAGTACAAGTTACCTAAAAATACAATAAACATTTTGTAAACAAAATCCAACAAGATTTTGTCGTTTGCTGTATTTGTGACGTTATTTATATCTCGAGACTGTCAAGATATTCGCTTACGTCAAAGTGCTCGAGCCTGCTCTGCTTTGAGAGATACAGAGGGTGGTGCGGATGCCCCGCCTTTTTTGACCTTGCGCCTGCGCTGTACCACACAGCTCCGTATTTTTTACCTATCTCTATCATATCCCGCACGCACGAGGGAAGATACTCCCTTGCCTCGATTATCGTTCCCCATGCCGCCCATACGGCGGGCTTCGATTTTTTTGAAAGCGACATTATGTACTCAAATGCCCTCATATTTTCTCTGTGCATCTGCATATTCAGTACATTTTCCATATCCTGCGGCCGTGTTGCTCTTTGCGCATATACGTTAAACATGATAAAGCTGTCATAGCCGTTTGAGTGGGCTATACGCTCAACGCTTTTCAGCGTGTTGTCAAGATTGTCCGGCTCTGCCGTGGATGGGTTTATTCCTATACAGACAAGAGGCATCTCCCCCTTTGTTCCGAGTATGTAACGGTACTCCGAGTAGGTGCATGGCACATACAGCCATTTGTTTATGTCATAGCTTTCGTTTGGCTCGTTTGCCCTTTGCAGAGCATCGTAAAAGCCCTCAAGCTCAATTTGAAGCGTGTTTGTCTTAGGAATATGCATAGAAAATCTCCCTGTTCTGCTTTTTTTCTTATATTATCACATCCGCCGTTGCTTTTCAACCGTAAGTGTTCGTTTAGGTCGAAAAACGGGGGATTTTTCGGATTTTCCGCACAAAATAAGCAAAGTATGCCATTTACAACACCATTTAAACAAAAAAATCAAAAAAATTTGTAAGAAATATCAAATTGTCTATTGAAAAAATACAAAAAGTAATGTAAAATATAGGCTGAAATAACTAATAGAGCAATCAAAGATAAATAATTATACACAAACCGAAAGGAGTCGCATTATGTCAAGCAGATTGTTTCAGGGCGTTATCCA
Source organism: Eubacteriales bacterium (assembly GCA_045120955.1). Classification (GTDB taxonomy): domain Bacteria; phylum Bacillota; class Clostridia; order Oscillospirales; family CAG-272; genus JAZMZS01. Next base: position 46,148 of record JBGVFH010000063.1, read on the forward strand.
TCAAATGAAGGACGCCGTTGACAGAGTTATCGGCGTAATTGATGATAACGGTCAGATCATAGCGTGCAGTGAGCTCGTAAAAATTGGAGAGGTAAAGCATGACGTAAAGGACGAGCTGTACTATACGGCAGATACCGTTGTGTACGGTGGTTATACATATCGTCCGATAGGCAACCAGGCAAAGCCGGAGAGCACAGTTTTTGTGGAAGGGGAGGACAAGATAGCAGAAAAGATAAGTGCGGTTTTGGCTGTATCTCTTTCCAATATCAAAAATCTTTACGACGAAAAATACGACAAATGCTCGTTTATCAAGAACATCATTCTTGATAATATTCTTCCTTCCGACATATACATGAAATCGAAGGAGCTTCATTTCAACACGGATGATATAAGAATAGTATATCTTATCAAGTTCCACGGCCGCACCGATATGATGCCCTACGAGATGATCCAGAATATGTTCCCCGACAAGAACCACGATTACGTTATCAGCGTAGGCGAGTCTGACATAGTTTTAGTCAGAGAGCTGAAGCCCGACTTTGACGTAAAGGATATCGAGAAGGTAGCGTCAAACATAGCCGAGACACTTTCGGGTGAATTTTATACAAAGGTATCCGTCGGTATCTCCACTCCCGTTGAGAACATAAGAGACCTTGCAAAGGCTTTCAAGGAGGCTCAGGTGGCACTTGAAGTAGGCAAGGTATTCGATACGGAGAAAAATATCGTCAGCTACGAAAATCTCGGAATAGGAAGACTTATATATCAGCTTCCTACCACTCTTTGCGAGATGTTCTTGCAGGAGGTATTCAAAAAGGGCTCTCTTGAGTCTCTTGACCGTGAGACTCTCATGACTGTTCAGTGCTTCTTTGAGAACAACCTCAACGTATCCGAGACATCGAGAAAGCTTTTCGTTCACAGAAACACACTTGTATACAGACTTGAAAAGATCCGCAAGATAACAGGTCTTGACCTGCGCGAGTTTGACCATGCCATTACCTTTAAGGTTGCGCTTATGGTCAAGAAGTATTTAGCCTCCAAGCCCGCAAAGTTCTGAGGTATCGCTTCGGATGATACAATTTAAGAATGTAAAAAAGTCATATCAGAGAGGGCAAAAAGTTCTTGACGGGCTGGATCTGACCATCAACGACGGCGAGTTTGTATTTATCGTCGGAAATTCGGGTGCAGGTAAAACGACAATGATGAAGCTGCTTCTCCGTGAGGAAAAGGCGGACAGCGGCTCGCTTATCGTGAACGATATCGACCTTAACCGCATTTCTTCTTTTCAGGTACCCAAGTACAGAAGAAAGCTCGGTGTTGTTTTTCAGGATTTCAGACTTTTTCCCAATATGACGGTGTTTGAAAATGTTGCGTTTGCGATGCGTGTTATCGGAACGCACAGAAAAATTATTAACAGAAAAGTACCGCACGTCCTTCAGATAGTAAATCTTGAGGACAAGGCGAGGAGATTTCCGAGCGAGCTGTCGGGAGGAGAGCAGCAGCGTGTTGCTCTTGCCAGAGCACTAGTCAACAACCCTGAGATAATCATAGCCGACGAGCCTACGGGCAACATTGACCCGCAGCTCAGCCGTGAGATCATGAGTATGCTCGTTCACGTAAACAGACTCGGAAAGACCGTGCTCGTCGTTACCCACGAAACAGAGCTTGTCGACTATTTTCATCAGCGAGTGGTACGCCTCAAGGACGGTAAGATCGTCGAGGACGGTTATTACGGAGGTGGTACTACGTGAAAAATCACTACAGCATAGGCTACTTTATAGCGCAGGCTTTCAAGGGGCTGTGGCGTAACAGCGTCATGAGCATAGCCTCTGTGGTCGTACTTATCTGCTGCCTTGTGGTAATAGGTGTTTTTGCGTCTATCGTAGCAAATATAAACAAAAATCTCGAGAGCTTCAATCTTGCAAACGAGGTCGTCGTATACCTTGAGTATGATGCGACAGAAGAGGATGCCGCCCGTGTAGAGGAAAAGATAAATGCACTTGACAACATGGGCATAGGCGAGGTCAAGTTCGTTTCAAAGGACGAGGCGCTTGCAAGTATGCGTGAAGAATACAGCGACTACGGAGAGCTTTTTGAGACGATAGGTGAGGATGACAATCCTCTTGCGTTCTCTTTTGAAATTACGGTCGATGATGTATCAAAGGGTGTTGAGCTTCAGTTTGCGCTTGAGAACCTTGATGACTCGGTAAGAAAAGTCAACAACCGTATGGATATGGCACAGCAGTTTGAAAACGCAAAGAAAAATATCACATATGCATTTGTGTTCTTCCTTGCAATTCTGTTCTTTGTGTGCATATTCGTTATTATCAATACCGTTCACCTTGCAGTATATGCAAGAAGAAACGAAATAATAGTTATGCGCTATGTGGGTGCGACAAGGTGGTTTATTGCAACGCCTTTTGTGCTCGAAGGTATCATTATCGGTGTTGTTTCAAGCACAGTCGCATACTTTATCGAGATGAAGATATATGAGTACATCACACAGATGATGGCAGGCTCGAATATCGGGCTCATTACGCTCATACCCTTTTCGGATATCAACACATATATTTTCTTTGGATTTTTGGCTATCGGTATCTTTACCGGTGTTGTCGGAAGTCTCATATCACTGCGCAAGCGTGTCGAAGCGTAAAATTGATAGTGAGTTACAAAAAAAGGCTCGGCTGCGAGCCTGAGCCTTTTTTGTAGACAATTTTTATATTGAGGTTTATAATGATAAATTACAAAAGGCGTGTTTTTATGAGCATATGCACGGCAGCCTTGGCTGTATGTATGTGTTTTACGGCGCTTTCGTGGGTATTTGAGCAGATGTTGCCTGCATCGGCGGCGAGTAATGCAACGGTATCGGGTTACGAGGCTCAGATAAAAGAACTCGAAAATAAAGAAGCCGAGCTGAAAAAGGAAATTGAATCTCTCAAGTCCGACAGCTCGAAGGCAATGACGCTGAAGCTTACGCTTGACGAACAGTTGAGCTTGACATATGAGAAAATAGATGCCGCAAAGCTGCTGATAGGGGAGCTTCGCACTCAGATAGCACTTACGGAAACAAATATAGCCGATATGCAGCAAAATCTTGAAAAGCAGGAGGAGATATTCAAGGAGAGGCTCCGTCTTGCTTATGAGGACAGCAATATCAGCTATATTGCGATGCTTTTCGATGCTGACGGTCTTGTTGATTTTTTCAATAATATCGAGCGAGTTGGTGCTCTGCTTGACTATGACAAAAAGATAATCAACAATTATTCAGAGCAAAAAACGGAGCTTGAAAATACCCGAAATCTGTTAAACGAGCAGATAAACAAGCAGACCGAATATCAGGCAGAGCTTGAACAGACAGAAGCAGAGCTTGAAAAACAGATAAAGGAAGCGGATGCTCTGCTCGATCAGATAAAAGCTGACCAAAAAGAATATCAGAATGATTTGGAAGCTATAAAAGCTGAGGAAAAAAGACTTGAGGCGGAGCTGAGCGAATATCTGAAAAAGCTGCAGGAAGCGGAAAACAAGAACTACATGGTAGACGGTCAGCTTCAATGGCCTGTCAAGTCAGGTACACGCGGTTATAATATAATTACAAGCACGTTCGGATACCGTGATCTTTCTGTCGGCGGAAATGATGTATCCAACCACAAGGGAATTGATATCGGTGTCAGCTATGTCAATGTTTATGCTTGCGGTGCGGGTACGGTAGTTACGAGTACATATTCTTCCTCCTACGGCTATTACATAGTTGTTGACCACGGCGGCGGAGTGTCTACGCTTTATGCTCACCTGTCAAAGCTGGGTGTAAAGAAGGGCAGTACAGTCGAGGCAGGACAGTATCTCGGTGTCAGCGGAAACACGGGCTGGAGCTCGGGTCCGCATCTTCATCTTGAGCTGAGACTCAGCGGAAGCTACAAAAATCCGCTGACTACAAAAGACAAGAACGGTGACTACTATCTGTCAAGACCGAACAATTTGATATATTATGATTGATATTTCTGAATAAGATATCGCTGCAGAGCGAACAATCCATTGATGTTATGCATCCGTATTTTGCGGATGCATAACAAATAATGAAGAAAATACGGCAATTAGCGTAAGGAATAAAAATGACAAAGAAAAATCCGGTATATCTTACGGTGCTGTTGGTGGCACTTGCGATCGTAATAACATTCCAGACGACTTTTATTTTGACAGAAGGGTATAAAAAAGACACACCGGCAGACACGGCAGGTGACGGCTCGCAGACGCAGATTATATCTGCCGAAACTTATACAAAGCTACAAGAGATAGCTGCTTATTATGCGGCGTATTTCCCTGATGATATAGACTCAGAGGAAGTGGAAAACTATCTTATCTCTGCACTTATCGCAGGTGCGGGGGATACCTTCGGTAATTATGTCAGCGCAGAGGGTCTCGAGGAATATATCAGTAATATAAGCGGAAGCTACAAGGGAATAGGCGTGTCCGTTATCTACAACTCCGAGCACGGTGTGATAGAGGTGGTATCTGTTTTCCCTGACTCTCCTGCAGAAAAAGCAGGCGTGCTTCCGGGAGATCTTGTCACATATGTTGGTATAGGCGAGGGCAGACAGAGCGTGTTTGAGATCGGATATTACAAGGCGATCGAGCTTATCCGAGGCGAGCAGGGCACTATGGCAGAGTTTGTGGTGATGAGAGACGGCGAGGAAAAAGAGTTTTCGGTCGAGCGTGACGACGTTACAAACCAGACTGTGCAGTTTCATATGTATTCAAAGGACAGCCGTGTTGCGGTCATACGAATAACACAGTTCGAAAAGGTCACGGTCGAGCAGTTTAAAGCTGCAATGCAAAGTGCCGAGGATGCAGGAGCCGAGGCGTATGTGTTTGACGTCAGATCAAACCCCGGAGGAGAACTGAACACCATAACGGAGATACTCGATATGCTGCTCCCCGAGGGACCTATTATCAGAATACATTACAAGGATGAGAGTAATAACGTTCAGATAAATTCGGATGCCGAATGCATAGATGCGCCTATGGCTGTGCTTTGCAACGGCTCTACAGCAAGTGCGGGCGAGCTTTTCTGTTCAGCGCTCAAGGATTATAAAAAGGCAACACTCGTAGGTACACAGACATATGGCAAGGGAACCATGCAATCTCTGCAAAAGCTGTCCGACGGTGCGGGGCTGTCCCTTACGGTAGCGTATTATCTGCCGCCGTTTTCGGAAAATTACCACGGTGTGGGCGTTGAGCCTAATATCGTATGCGATATATCACAAGAGCTGAAAAACGTAAACTTGCACAAGTATACTGACGAAAACGATAATCAGCTTGCCGAGGCTGTTGCAGCGCTCGGACTGTCAATACAGGGCTGATTTAATTAATATAAAAAATAACTTTATATACAGGAGAATTTGAAAAATGGCAGCAAAACAGTTTTTTAATACAGAAGAAGGCTTCAAGGCTTTAAAGGAAGAACTCGAATATCTGAAAAACGTAAGACGTCAGGAGGTAAAGCAGGACATTGCGTTGGCACGTTCTTTCGGTGACCTTTCCGAGAACTCCGAGTACGACGAGGCTAAAAACGAACAGGCAAAGGTCGAGGCAAGAATAACAGAGCTTGAATATATTATTCTTCACACCACAGTCATCGACGAATCTGAGCTTGACAGCTCAAAGGTCGGTATGGGCTCTGTTGTAAAGGTTTTTGACGAGACCAAAAACAAGGAGATCACATACTGCATCGTCGGCTCAAACGAGGTAAATGCGCTTGAGCACAAGATATCCGACGTATCTCCTATCGGAGCCGCTCTCATGAGCAGACACAAGGGCGATGAGATGGAGGTCGAGACTGCAAACGGAATAAGAAAAATAAAGATTCTTGACGTATCCCGCAGAAGCTAAAGAAAAACAGACAGATTTAAGAGGAATGTAAAATGAGCAACGAGAACAACAATAACGGACAGACAAATTCCACAAATGAGCTTGCGGTTCGCCGTGACAAGCTCAATGCACTCATCGAAGCAGGAAAAAATCCGTTCGAAATTACAAAGTATGATGTTGATACCACATCTGCCGAGATTAAGGCAGATTATGAAAAGTACGAGGACAAGGAGGTTGCTCTTGCGGGCAGAATTATGAGCCGCAGAGTAATGGGTAAGGCTTCCTTTGCAGGACTCGAGGACGGCGAGGGCAGAATTCAGCTTTATGTACGCCGTGACGAGGTGGGCGAGGATGTTTATGCCGACTTCAAGAAATGGGATGTCGGCGATATCATCGGAGTAAAGGGAAGAGTCTTCAAAACTCAGACAGGCGAGATATCCATTCATGCAACGAGTATTATCCTGCTTGCAAAATCGCTGCTCCCGCTGCCCGAAAAGTTTCACGGACTCAAGGATACGGACACAAGATACCGTCAGAGATATGTTGACCTTATCGTAAATCCCGAGGTAAAGGACACGTTTATAAAGAGAAGCAAAATATTAAAGGAGATACGTGATTATCTTGATTCAAAGGGATTTTTGGAGGTAGATACACCTATACTTACTCCATTTGAGATAGGTGCTACGGCGCGTCCGTTTATGACTCATCACAACACACTCGATATGGATATGTATTTGCGTATCGAGACTGAGCTTTATCTCAAGAGACTTATCGTCGGCGGCATGAACCGTGTGTACGAGGTCGGCAGAATTTTCCGTAATGAGGGTATGGACACAAAGCACAACCCCGAGTTTACTACGATAGAGCTTTATCAGGCATATACAGATTACAAGGGCATGATGGACCTTGTAGAGGAGCTTTACAAGCTGCTCGCAGTTAAAATATGCGGCTCCGAGAAGATAACATATCAGGGCATTGAGATAGATATGGGACATTGGGAGCGCCTTACAATGGCAGAGGCTGTTAAGAAGTATGCAGGCGTAGATTACTACGAGTGGAACAGCGACGAGCAGGCAAGAGCCGTCGCTAAGGAAAAGCATGTAGAAGTCCCCGCCGATGCAACCAAGGGAACGGTTCTTATCGAGTTGTTTGATGCTTATGTAGAGGACAAGCTCATCCAGCCGACATTTATCTACGATTACCCCGTGGAGAACAGCCCGCTTGCAAAGCGTAAGCCCACCGAGCCTGCATTTACCGAGAGATTTGAGTATTTTATCAACTGCACGGAATACGGCAATGCTTTCAGCGAGCTTAACGACCCCATTGACCAGAAGGAGAGATTCGAGTATCAGGTAGCTCTTAAAAAGGCTCAGGACCCCGATACAAAGGCACAAGTCGACTATGACTATGTCACCGCACTTGAATACGGGCTTGCTCCGACAGGCGGTCTCGGCTTTGGCATAGACAGACTCGTAATGCTGCTTACCGACTCCCCCTCTATCCGCGATGTTCTACTCTTCCCCACGATGAAACCCCTCGATTAAGAAAATGCCGTAAAATAGCGGTATTACAGGGTTTTTGAAACTCTATCAAAACCGATTTACGACACATTTACGACAAATGAAAAAATGAAGACACCCTATGACCGTAAAAAGTCATAGGGTGTTTTTGCATATTTTTATTGAACTGACCGACAAATTGGAATTTGTCTAAATATCTAAATACCATATAAATTGAATTTCATTTCTTACTTCGGGTTCCAAATAATAAGCATACATATCTATTTTAGATAATACAGCTCCTTGTTTTTGATAAAACTTGCATGCTGGAACATTGTTATTCTGACATTCAATAATCATTTGTTGATATCCATCTTTTTTAGCATTCGAAACACCCATATCTAACAACTTTTGTCCAATACCATTGTGTTTATAAGCATCCGCAATACGAATATCCCATAACACACAAGCATCTTCCCTTCCATAAAGCATATTTAATCCATCTGTTTTTCCAACAATGGTCATTGCTCCCACAGGAGTATTACCATCAAATGCCATATAAAATCTCCAATTAGTAATATCAAATTCTTTTTCATATTCTGCCGCACGTTCATAGATACTTAAGTCTTTGATATATGGTTTAACCTTCACTTCTTCAAGAATTAAACCACCCAATCCATTATTTATTCTTTTAACATGATATTCCGATTGCACGTCTACATTCATAGCAACCTTGTCATATAGTTCCAAAAAAGATTTATCTATTTCTTTAACAGTAATCATTTCTTTTATCTCCATAATTAATTAACAAATTCTTATTTATCGAACTGATTGCATTATACCATAAATTATTCAAAATTTCAATATTTCCGCAATCCTTATGAGTTATAACGATACTTATAGAATCTTTATGACTCTTTTTCTTTTATATAAGACTCTTTATTAATCATAATGATTATATAAGCATTATGAGTCTTTATCTTAAACATAGAGTAATTGAGAGTTATCAAGATTAAGCAAAGAGTAAAGAATCCTCTTGATTGTTTAAAGAGTAAAGATGATTACTTGAAATAAAAAAATTAATAGAATAGATTCTAATTACAATACTTTTAATTTAAGAAGGAGGAATTAAAAACCATACACACATAAGGAAAAATAAATGAAGGTGGAATTACAAAAGAAACCCGACCAAGTGTGGTCAACCTTGTATCATCGTTTTTGCGAAACCTATGGAAATGTCCAAACGAAAAAACGATGATACCGTCAATCTTAACCCGATTCGCTATGTAGGGTTGGTTGACTTGCAGATAATGAATCTGCTTTGGATTAGCGAAAAGTGTTTCGCTTTCCGTTTGGCAAAGGGGTGCCCTTTGTCTTCATCTGAACCCAAATAGCATAGAGGGGGACGGCATTAACGATTTCGGACACGAAATCGACAATGCCGTTGCCCTATCAACAATGAAAGGAGTGACAAGGAATGTCAAAAAAGCGAAGTTTGTTCATACAGAGCCTGACGGCGATTAATGAATGTTTTTCGTACAGGTACCCTCCTGTTATAGATACGAGTAAAATCCGGGGCCCTTGTGAGCCTATGGATATAACGATAATTGCAAAGGAGATGTTTATATATGACCCGCCAAACAGACGGAAAATCGCTGTATGAACAGCAAGAAGACCGCATATTAGCGCAGTCAGACGCTTTTATTTCACTTCTGACAAAGCGTGGGATCCTCGGTGATCACCAAATCGACAATGAAAAGGTTCGAAAGGCTCAGCAAGAAAAAAATCGCAAAAGCTATCACAATACGCTGCTTCTTTTGCAGCATTACCGAAATATTGCTTGGTTATTGGAGTGTTTGCCGGTTAGCATTGCTGAAGAATTGGATGAACCATTTGAGGGTGTGGACAAGTTGATTGATCAAATGGACCTTGAAATGGCACTTGGCAACAGAAAGATGGAAAACCGAATGGAAGGCATTCTTAAGTCCAGGTTGCTTTTTGACCGTGTAAACGAGGCGTTGACTGTATTATCACATAAGCCCGGTAATGGTCAGAAACTGTATGACGTGATTTATCAGACCTACATTCGTGAAGACAAACTGACGCATCTTGAGATTCTTGAAGAACTTAGAATGTCCGGAAGAGTCTACTATCGGCTTCGTCAGCAGGCAATTTCAATTCTTTCAATTCGTTTGTGGTCAACACCGGTTGCAGGAATGGATTTTTGGCTTGATATGCTTACCTTGTTTGAAAGCCTATAAAGTGCCTATAAAACGCCTATAAAAAGCCGACAAATAGCCGATGACAAGCAAAAGAAAATGTGTTATACTTGTATCGTCCAAAAGTGGGCTCGGGTGAAGACGAGGCCGTTTCTTTTAGCAGAAATGCTTGAAAGAGACGGCTTTTTTTGTTGCCCGAATTCTGAAAAAGGAGGTACACAGGCATGATCAAGCAACTTAGGCTGGGTAGGAATAAACTTAATTCCGCCTATTGGTCGCTCGTTGGTGCTGCGTCGGCAATGCTTTTTTCGATGCAACCCGTTATGGCCGCAACTATCTGGGATCGCTTTTCGGCGATTATGCAGGATATTTACGGTCAGATTGTAGCGATCAGTACCATCGTGGCAGTCGCAGTGGGTGCCATTGCCCTGATTATCCGAATGGTTTCGCGAAATCAGCGTGCGGTGGACGAAGCAACGCAGTGGCTTAAGAGAATCGTGATCACTTGGCATCCTGCTTCTTGCAGGTTGCTCCACACCAGACTCATCTGGGAATTCTTCACCTTCCGGGAGTGATATCCCGGATAGCTCATGGCACGCATTCATTAACTTCCAGGGCAAGCATTACAACCTGGGCACCCACCCAACCTTTCAATCGGCAGTCAAAGCGAGGAGAGCTGCAGAGGAGCGTCTTCACGATCCGGCTATCATCGCACATATAGAAACACTTACAGAAGAACGAAGAAAAGAGTTCGCCATGTACCTGCGTGACAACGGAGGTACTATATAAAACAAGGTCGTCTGAGCTTAACCGCCCAGGCGACCTCTTTTTTTGTAACTTTTTTTCGGAACAACTCGTACAATTATCAAAAACCTATTGCAATTTTGTAGTATGTGTACTATAATAGTGATGATAATTTTTAGAATAATGAACTTTTGGCGTATACAAGACGACAGGAGGAAATATAAGCGTGATACGAGTAGATAGAAAAGAACTTACTCGCAGTGAGATTGTTCGGGTTGCGGCGAACTGTTTTTTGAATGACGGTTATACCAAAACGACAGTAAACTCTATGTGCAAGAAATTAAATATGAGTCCCGGTAATATGACTTTTCATTTTCCGACAAAAGAGCACATGCTGGCTGAGCTGGTTGAAATACTTTGCAAGTATCAGTGGAAGATGATGGAGGATGAAGCCAAGGACGGACATAGTTCCATCATGGCGATCTGCCTGGAGCTGCTGACCATCGCTTCTGCTTGTGAGCAGGACGAGGTGGCAAAGGATTTCTTCCTTTCCTCCTATCGGAGCGAGATGTGTATGGAGCATATTCGGAAGAACGATACGGATCGTGCCAAAGAAGTATTCAAGGATTACTGCCCCGATTGGTCAGATGAGTATTTCTCGGAAGCGGAAACCTTGGTTTCAGGCATTGAGTATGCTGTGTTTTTCACCACTTCCGACTCTGCACCGTTAGACGTTCGAGTAGCAGGAGCGCTCAGAACGATCCTATCCATCTATAATGTACCCAAGGAAATTCGGGACGAAAAAATCAAGAAAGTGCTTTCGATGAATTATCAAAAGCTAGGTCTTGAAACTATTAGGAAATTCAGAGAGTATGTGGATCAAACAACTGAACAGGCCCTGTTTGATCTGTTGAAACGAAAACAAATCACACAATAACATAATGATTGAAATATACGGCGAGAGCCGATTTCGATAATCCCTATACGGAGGTAACGATATGAAAACGAAAAAACAACTTACAAACCGCATACTCAGTCTTGTGCTGGCACTTGTGATGGTGCTGGGTATGCTGCCGATGACAGTGTCTGCGGCCAGCAGTGGGAAGTGCGGAGATAATATTACTTGGAACCTTAGTAACGACGGAACACTGACACTTTCCGGTAGCGGTGTTATGTATGATAAAGGCAGTTCCGATATTCCGTGGTATGATCAAAAAGGTTCTATTAAGAAAGTTGTTATTGAAAATGGAATAACCTGGATTGACCAGTATTCATTTTACGCCTGCAACAATTTGACCCAGGTGGTCATTCATGGTAATACAAAGCTGTCTGGTTATGCGTTTTATGGATGCGGAGCATTGACGTCGGTTTCCTATGGCGGAACAGTTAATCGAATTGAAGGATCCGATGCGTTTGCGTACTGCAAGAAGCTGTCATCCTTTACGTTGCTTGAAGGCGTAGGAAAAAGTGGCGACGCTTTTTTTGATTGCAAAAATTTATCTATGAAAAATGTTAAACTGGTAGATGCCAATGGCAATGATAAAACTGAGTATTACACTAAAACGATCACTATTAATATGGCAACAAAATCGAACCCATTGACTATTAAAGGCAATCTGGCAAAAGGTTCTATTGAGAGCATCCCGGACCAGCAGTATACCGGCGGAGAAGTTAAACCTGCCGTTACAGTAAAGTGGAACGGACAGACGGTTTCAAGCAGCAACTATGACGTTGCTTACAGTAATAATATCGAACCCGGTACAGCAACCGTTACTGTCAAAGGTAAGGATGCTAACTACTACACCGGAACGCTGACACAGACCTTTACCATTCTGGAGCCGGAGGAAATGACCAGCGTATCTGCGCAGAATGTAACAGCGACCTATGACGGAAATGCACATGGCATTACTGTTACCGGTGCTCCTGCCGATGCTACCATCACCTACAGCGGCGCACAAGACGGTACATACACCGGAACGCAGCCTGCTATTGTAAATGTTGCGGACAGCGGTACGATTTATTACAAAGTAACCGCACAGGGATATAAGGAATTTAACGGATCTGCTTCCGTAACCATAAGTCCAAGAAATATTGCAGACTGTCAAGTGCAGGACATTTCAGCCCAAACCTATACCGGCTCTGTAATTACCCCTGACGTAACCGTGACTTATGGAAACAAGACACTTACACAGGATGATTATAGCATTTTCGGTGACTCTGTAAATGCGGGATCAGGTAGCGTAACGATTACTGGCAAGGGCAATTTTGAAGGAACTACCACAAAATATTTCCAAATCACTACAGCAAATATTGCGGATACAACCATCACCATTGATCCCGAAAGCGGTACATACACGGGCAATGCTTATACGCCGTCTGTTTCTGTTACCTTTAACGGCGCACCCCTTGTAAAAGACAGCGATTACATCCTATCTTGGGATAAGAGTGGGTCTACTGCTCCGGGTACCTACACGGTACGAGTTGTGGGTATTGGTAACTTTACCGGTTATGCGGATAAAACTTTCAACATCAGCGCCGCAAACATCACCGATGTTAAGGTGGAACAGATTGGAACGCTGACTTATGACGGCGGCAATGCGCTTACCCCTACCGTTTCTGCAAATGCGGTCGCCGTCAATAATCAGCCGATTACCTTTACCTACAGCACAGAGCAAAACGGCAATTACGGTAGTTTGCCAAGCTTTACCAAAGCAGGCACTTATACCGTGTACTATAAGGCGTCTGCTCCAAATCACAATGATGCAACGGGTAGCTTTACCGTGACTGTGAATAAGGCTATTGTTACCGAACCGACTATCGCAAGTAAGCCTTACACCGGCTCTGTGCAGACGGCTGACATCACAGATACCGATTTCTACACCGTGGTTGAAAACAACGGCGGCACAGAAAAAGGCAGCTATGACGTAGTTCTGAAACTGAAGGATAGTGCAAACTACAAATGGAGCACCACTGACAATGCAGAAGTGACTCTGCAGTTTGTAATCTCTGCAGCCCAAAACACTTGGGATACCAATCCTTCTATCAGCGGTTGGACTTACGGCGAAGCTGCCAAGACTCCTGTCGGTACGGCAAAATACGGTGCTGTAAAGGTGGTTTACACCGGCAAGGCCAACGACGGAACAGACTACAACAGCGAAACTGCTCCGACAAAGGCAGGTAATTATACCGCAACCTTTACTGTAGAAGGTACAGCCGATTACAGCGGCTTGTCCGAGCAGGTGAACTTCACTATCGCAAAGAAAGCTGTTACCGTGACCGTAAATGATGCAAGCAAGACCTATGGCGACAGCGATCCTGCATTGACCTATACCCACACAGAGTTGATCGGCTCTGATGTATTGGATATTACCGTATCCCGTGCCAGCGGTGAAAACGCAAACACCTATACCATCACCGCAAGTCAGGCAGAAGGTGCAAACCCGAACTACGAGATCACCTTCAAGACCGGAACATTCACTATTCACAAGGCAACTCTCACCGTAACGGTTGAGGACAAAACAGCCACCTACGGCGACCCTGTTCCGACCTATACTGTGAAGTATGAGGGCTTCAAGAATGGTGACGATAAGGACGATCTTGGCGGCGCATTTGCCTTTGAATGTGGTTATGCTCAGTTCTCTGATAAGGGTGAATACACCATTAAGGCAAGCGGATACACTTCCGGTAACTATACCATCAGCTATGTTGACGGCAAGCTGACTGTGAATGCAAAGCCGATTACCGTTACGATTCAGAACGCAACCAGCGTTTACGGCGATACTCTTGCCGAGCTGAAAGCAACCGATAACGGTATTGTGAACGGCGATACCAATGTTTACAGCCTTGCCACTACCGCAACAGGCACAAGCAACGTTGGCAAGTA
>JBGVFH010000064.1:0-1525 GCA_045120955.1 Eubacteriales bacterium
TGATGACTCTGTGTACCGCGCCGAAGTACTCTCCTATCGAACATAACGCGTAGGTCAAAAGCAGCGATAAAATAATGATCGGGAACGGCATAATTGTTTCGAACGGTTCAAAAATATTGCTCGGAACCAGCGAGCTGATGAACTCCGTCATATTCATACCGCTTGAGAACAAGCCTAAGCTTGAGAAATAGCCCTCATGCGTGTATAAAACATCCGCAATGAGAGGACCTGTGATCAGCGCAAGTACTACCGCAATAAAGGATGTGACGATCGTTTTTATCTGCAGTTTTCTGGCGGAGGAGTTTTTTTCCGAAACGATATAGATGTCTGTCAGATTCTTGACAAGGGAGAAGAATGTGACCGGCGCGCCTATCATAAGCATTGCGTTTGCGAACTGCTTTATAACAGGCTGAATAAACTTATCATCGAGCGATGTTAAATTGTCGGCGCTTACGAAGATGATCAGCGCGATGCTGACCGGCACGGCAAGAAGGATAGCGATCAGGCAGTAAAGCAGAGAGCTGTTGTTATTTCTTTTGACAACTATGCTGACGCGGTTATAGCCCAAGCGGTACCTGTAGCCCACCTTGTCGCTGTAAGCCTGAACTATCTGCAGCTCGGGCGAAATGCTTTTCCGGTCCTTTTTCATGCTCGGGATATAGGATTCGCCCTCAAAGCCGAGCGTGATATTATATTCGCCGAAGGTTTTCTGTGTCCGTATCGTCAGCATGGTATCCTGACCGCAGCCCTGTTCGATCATATCATTAAACAAAGCTTCAAACAGCAGCATCGTCTCAAAACTGCCTTCATCGCTGATTCGCTTTTGTATCAGCCATTGTTTGATAAACTGATCGGCGGTCTCGTAGCTTTCCGGTTTGAGCGGTATCTCTAAAGTGCGATTTTTAGTCAGGCTCATAAGTCCCCGTCACCATCCTCATTTAGTATAATCCCTGCAAGGAGTCAGCCTTGTAATGGTTTTGCGCCTTTCATAATTACTATTATACACAAAGACTGCGCTGAAAGACAATAGATTTTATAAAAAATATGCACTTTTCTGCAACTAACCCTTGGATTTTGAAAAAACATATAGTATAATGAAAACAGAAAGTCTGCGCCTGACGCACAGACGCTTGAAATCATGAATGAAAACCGGAGGATAACATCATGGGCTTATTCAGTAAAAAAGACAAAAAAACTGCCGCAAATCTGAGCAGCAAAAGCCGGTTGGATGTCAAGGTCAAAAAAGACGGAGCAGAATATACGTTCCTGTTAGAAGGCAGACTTGATACGATCACGTCTCCCACCCTTGAGAGCAAGATCAAAGAAGCAACCCCTGACGCTACGAAGCTGGTTCTCGATCTCTCCAAGCTTGACTACATCTCCAGTGCGGGTCTCCGTATTCTGCTCGGTGCGGCACAGGCTATGGACGGCAAGGGCGATATGGTCGTTCGCAACCTCAACCCGTCTGTGAGAGAAGTATTTGAGCTCACCGGATTCAGCGATTTATTCAACATCGAATAATCTA
>JBGVFH010000065.1:0-12855 GCA_045120955.1 Eubacteriales bacterium
TTTACTGAACCATGCAAAAGTTGCGTGGTTTTCGTTATACAAAAAGACGGAAGCTGTGTCTTATATCAGTCACAGCTTCCGAAGCTTTATATCTTTTTATTTGATATGTATATTAGTTTTCTTTTGTTTTCTTTACGATAATAACACTTATGCAAGCCGCTACGCTAAGAGCCGCAACAACTGCAACTACGAGTGACATATCACCTGTGGAGGGGTTTGATGAGGGGTTCTGTGTTGTGCCAAATACGATAGCATTACCATACTTGTCTACTATATTACCCTCGAAGCCTGCAAAATCTTCCTCGGTTACGGTGTTCTTTATCTCGTCACCGACAACGATCGTTCCCTTGCCAGTGTAAGCATCAAAGCCGAGCTTGTCAAGGTAAACGTATCCGCCCTCAGCAACTTCGAGGTGGTACATTACTTCTCCGCCCATTTCAACGAAATCAACGTTGTCTTTGATAACAAGCTTGCCTGTAACTACGAATGTGCCGGGGTTGTCAACAGCTGTTTGTGAACGGTTAAGTATTACTGCATCGTCAAATATGACCTCGCCTGCGATTGTCAGTTTCTTGCCTTGATTGATCATAAACATACCGAACTGACCTGCGACGGAAGCATCTGTGCTATTATTAACTGTGCAGTACTGTCCTGCCTTTTCTACATCATAAAGCGGCTTGGTTGCATCGTCTCCCTGATATTTGGATGCGTAGAGCTTATTTGCACCTGACGTAATTACGAGAGGAGCAGTAGTTGCAGGTATTGTATAGTCTGTACCGAAATAAGCTTTACCTACCATTACGATAGTTCCGCCGTCTTTTGCGGCACCGCTAAAGAGCGTGCCCCATGCAGTTGTTGGATTGGTTTTGAAAGGATTATCAGCGGTAGCGCCGCCGCTCTCCGAGGGAGTGAAGCCTAAAGTAAGGTTTGTTCCAAATGCGGTGTAAACAACTGTATCATTTTTTGATGTAGGCTTTGCGGGAACCTCGATAGGCTTCTTAGTCTCAGCTGTAGTGTCCTCGCCTGCAGTTGTTTCTGTAGTCTGACCTGCAGTTGTCTCTGTGGTCTCACCTGCAGTTGTCTCTGTGGTCTCGCCTGCAGTTGTCTCTGTGGTCTCACCTGCAGTTGTCTCTGTGGTCTCATTAGCGAAGAGAGCATTACCATTCTTGTCTACTATCTTACCCTCGAAGCCTGCAAAATCTGCCTTGGTTACGGTGTTCTTTATCTCGTCACCGACAACGATCGTACCTGTACCTGTGTAAGCATCAAAGCCGAGTGTGTGGAGGTAAGCGTATCCGCCCTCAGCTACATTGAGGTTGTGGATAACTGTAGATTTTCCATGGAATTTTACATTGCTCTTAACAACAAGCTTGCCTTCAACGCTGAATGTACCGACTTTTTCACCGCGATTGAAAACATACACATTATCCAGAATGACATCTCCCCGGATAGTGAGAGTACATTTAGTTCCAAGCAAAATGCTACCGAACTGACCGCCACCCTCTGTGCCTGCTGCCTTATCTTCATCATTGTAGATCGTATTGTTTTCATCAGTATAGGTAGCGTAATCTACACCATTATAATTGGAGGTAAATACGATAGGAGCAGTAGTTTTAGGGATGGCAAAGTTTGCACCGATATAACCCTTACCTACAATAACTATTGTGCCACCGTCCTTTGCCTTACCTTCCATGAGGTTTTTCCAGCCATTCTTTACACTTGTTTTATAAGGATTTTGTTCCGTATCACCACCGTCTTCTGTGGGGTTTATGAGCGGATTGGTGAATTTGGATTTTGTGTCATGCGCTACATATATAACCGTATTGCCTGTATATGTAGGCTCTGCGGGAACTTCTACAGTGTCCGCTACGCTGGTCATCATAGCGAACGGAACTGCCATAAGTACGCAGAGCAGAGCCGCCACGATGACTGTGAGTTTTCTTTTCATAGTTTTGTCTCCTTTTTGTGTAATTTTACAATTTTTTTCGATACTTCCCCAATGTTATCGTTAAATTCAGTATATCATAGCTGATGCCGCTTTGTCAATACAAAAATAATGTAAATTTTACATCTGTAATTTATGGTTTTTCCCTTTCAATATAGCAATGTTGCACAAAAATCACTTTGTCTTAACGCTGCGTGTTCTTTGTACAAAATGTTAAAAAGGAAAAGGAAAGCCGCAAGACTTTCCTTTTCCTTTAATTGGGGGATTTATTATGAAAAAAAACTAAAACTTTTTTGCAAGATAATTAGTTCTCTTTCTTCTTTGTAACCATCGTGACTGCCGCTGCGGTCGCAACGCTGAGAGCCGCAACAACAACTGCAACAACGCTCATATCGCCTGTTGCGGGTGTGTCTGTTGTGGGCGCCTGTGTTGTTGTGCCGCTTGTGTTGGTGCTGTCTGTGGTGGTTGCGCTGCTGTCTGTCGTATCAGCCGCTGCCTTTACATATACAACCTTTCCTTCGTAATTTGTAAGAAGAGACTCAACCTCGGACTTGAGAGCTTCGTCAATAACGAGAGTTCCCTTTCCTGTGTAAGCGGAGAAGCCTACAGTGTGAAGGTATGCATAGCCGCCCTCTTCAACATTGAGGATAGGATTGTGACCGGTATTGCTTCCGGGATCGGTCTTGCTCCATGTGGTACAAGCTATCGTAACATTGCTGTTAATGACCATTTTGCCGTTTGCACCTACAGAAAATGTACAAATGTTTGTCGGATCGCCACGGTCAAGAAGAACAGTATTGTCAAATATAACATCACCTTCGAAAGTAACCTTTGAACCGGGTACAGCCATTATCATGCCCACCTGTGAACCGTGACCGTTCTTTGCCTCGTTATCGATCGTTCCGATCTCTCCGTTCGCCGTGAATAAGAGCGGAGCTGTTGTAGCGGGTATAACGAGTTCTTTTACAGCGGTGGTTGCTTTTCCTGTAGTTTCGTCTACAGCAGTAGCATAGCATTTTCCTACTATAGATACCGTGCCGCCTTCTTTTACAAACTCGGCAAAAGCTTGACCTGCAACCCAGCCAATCGTATTTGCGGGATCTTCCGCTGTTTCTCCGTTTCCTGTTTTGCCATTGCTGATATAATATGTTTTTGTGCCTGTTGCTGTCGGCTCAGCGGGAACGCTTGCAGTATCAGCTGATGCGGAAAGTATACCGAAGGGTACTGCCATGAGAGCTGCAAGAATAATTGCGAAAATTCTCTTTTTCATAATATTTCTCCTTTTTTTATTTTTGGGTGCGCTGTCGCTACGCATCCTTATGTTAATATGGTATCACGTGTATCATAAGGCAGTCAATATATAAAAATTAACATATTGTGATAATTGTATCGAAAACCGCCTTCTCACGTCATAATGTTTGTAACAAATGTACTAATTAATGCAGAAATATATCGTCTGCTGCCGACGGATGCGTTTATATGCTAAGGTCAACGGGCATCTTAAAAAATGCCTTGGCAAAACCTTTTTCAAAAGCTTTTTTTGACATCTGCCGCTACACAAAAGAACCGCATAAAGGGCGTGGGGAAAACCCTTTTTTAAAAAGGTTTTCCCCACAGCAAACAGCTCGTTTAGTTATTCTGTTTGAGCTTATTCAGCCTTTTTCTTTTTAACAACTACAACAACCACAACAACTACTACAGCTGCTGCTGCTACAGCTACGATTATCCAAACGATAGCATTGTTGTTATCTGCATCGTCTGTCTTTGTTGTATCGGCTGCAGTAGTGCTGTCAGCCTTCTTTGTTGTTTCGTCAGCCTTCTTTGTTGTTTCGTCAGCCTTCTTTGTTGTCTCTTCAGCCTTCTTTGTTGTTTCTTCAGACTTTTCGGTAGTCTCGGGAGCTTTTTCGGTAGTATCCTCGACCTTTTCGGTAGTTTCGGGAGCTGTCGTCTCTTCTTCCTCTACGTAATTGTTAAGAATAACATTACCGTTTTCATCTGCAACAACGCCCGTAAAGTTTGCGAATGCATCGGTAGTGATCTTACCGCTGTCTATAAGCGCCTTGTCGATGATGATAGTTCCCTTACCTGTATAGTCAGAGAAGCCTACGGTGTGAAGATATGCATAGCCGCCTTCCTCAACATTGAGCTTGGGGTTGTGGTCGGGCTGGTTTCCTTCTGCATCTACAGCAATATTCCATTTTGTGCTTGCTATAGTTACATTGCTGTTGACTACCATTTTACCGGTAGAGCCTACAGAAAATGTAGAAAGAGTGTTTGGATTTCCGCGGTCAAGAAGAACGGTGTTGTCAAATATAACATCGCCCTCAAAGGTGATAGACTGACCGTTGCAGACCAATACCATTCCCTTCTGCGAACCGTGAGTTGCAGCGCCTGTTTCTGCATTTACGCCATCGATATCTGCAAGGTTTATAGCAGCGTATGAGGTGAACAGAAGAGGAGTAGCCGTAGCAGGCATGGTAGCTCTTGCGTTTACATAGCACTTACCTACTATAGATACAGTACCGCCGCCCTGTACATAGGTCGCAAACTGTCCATTTTTTCCCCAGTCCTTTGTCTGTACGGGGTTTTCGGCATCTATACCTGTGCCGTCGCCTTCTTCTCCACTCGTAGCTCCCTTTTTATTCCAGTCTACATAATATGTACCTGTACCTGCTACAACAGACGGCTCGGAGGGAACCGTTATCGTATCAGCGGATGCAGAGATCACACCGAAGGGCACTACCATAAGAGCCGCAAGAATAATTGCGAAAATTCTCTTTTTCATGATTTTTCTCCTTTAATAAAAATATTGATGTGCTGATGTACATCTTATGCTTATATGATATCATGCGTTATGCAAGGCGGTCAATGTATAAAAGTTTACATCGTGTAATAATTGTATTGAAATCGGGGGGTTTTATTCGTTTTCGTTGTCAAATTTGCACTAAACCTACGCACTTTGCTGTACTTTTTGAGGAATAAATGCAAAATTTTTTCTCTCTTTTCAGAAAAAGAGATGACATCACAAAACCGATCTGTCTGTCTCTCTGCGACAAGCCCCATTTTCTCAAGAAAGTCCGAGCTTCTTTATACAAAAATGTGGGGCAGACCGTTTTATCGGTCTGCCCCACATTCGTCTGTGCTCTATTCTGTCCTATGTTTACTGCTGTGCGTCTTTGATAGAAAGGTTCATTCTGTTCTTGTCGTCAACTCCGAGGAACTTGATCCTTACCTTGTCGCCGACATTTACAACGTCTTCGACCTTTTCCGTTCTTGTAGGAGCGAGCTTGGAGATATGAACAAGACCTTCTTTTCCGGGAGCGAACTCAACAAAAGCTCCTATCGGAATGATCCTTGTTACAACGCCGTCATAGCAGCAGCCTGCAACAGGCTCAAATACTATGCCGTCGATTATCTTTTTCGCTTCGTATGCGGCATCACGGTTGATAGCAGAGATAAATACGCTGCCGTCGTCTTCGATGTCGATCTTTGCTCCTGTGTCAGCAACGATCTTTTGGATGACCTTTCCGCCCGTTCCGATGACCTCACGGATCTTGTCGGGGTTGATCTTCATGGATATCATCTTGGGTGCATACTCGGAAACATCGGCTCTGGGAGCGTCGATTGCCTTAAGTATGATCTCGTCGATGATATAGTCACGACCCTTGTGTGTAACAGCGAGAGCTTCCTTGATTATCTCGGGTGTAAGACCGTCGATCTTAAGGTCCATCTGGATAGATGTGATACCCTTGTGAGTTCCTGCAACCTTAAAGTCCATATCGCCGTAGAAGTCCTCGAGTCCCTGAATATCGAGCATTGTCATCCAACGCTCGCCCTCGGTAATAAGACCGCAGGAAATACCTGCAACGGGTGCCTTTATCGGAACGCCTGCATCCATGAGAGCAAGTGTTGAGCCGCAAACTGAGCCCTGTGATGTAGAGCCGTTTGAGGATACTACCTCAGATACAAGTCTGATCGTGTAGGGGAACTCTTCGACCGAGGGAAGCACGGGAACGAGCGAACGCTCAGCAAGCGCTCCGTGACCGATCTCACGGCGTCCGGGGCTGCGGCTTGATTTTGCTTCGCCTGTAGAATAACCGGGCATATTGTAGTGGTGAATATATCTCTTCTCAACCTCGTCGTCAATTCCGTCGAGCTTCTGCGCATCCGAGATAGAGCCGAGTGTTGCTATTGTGAGTACCTGTGTCTGTCCACGGGTGAAAAGTCCCGATCCGTGAACACGAGGAATGAGTCCTACCTCGCTAGAGAGAGGTCTGATCTGGTCAAGGCGGCGGCCGTCAACACGCTTGCCGTCCTCAAGCAGCCATCTGCGGACGATCTTCTTCTGAATTTTGTATACAAGCTCGCCCATTATAGAAGCGATCTCGGGGTACTCCTCGCTGAATTTTTCAACGATTGCATCCTGAATGGGAAGCATTCTCTCGTCACGGACATTCTTGTCGTCTGTGTCGAGTGCCTGCATGACATCCTTTTCGCAGAAAGCGAAAACCTTGTCAAACATATCGTGGTCAAGCTCGCATGAGGGATATTCGAACTTAGGCTTGCCGATCTCGTCAACTATTCCGTTTACAAATTCGAGCAGCTGCTTTATCTCCTCATGAGCCATCATAATAGCATCAAACATCGTCTCGTCGGAGACTTCGTTTGCACCTGCCTCGATCATAACGACCTTTTCCATGCTTGCCGCAACGGTAAGCTCAAGGTCGCTCTTTGCTCTCTGCTCTGCGGTGGGGTTGATAACGAGCTTTCCGTCAACGAGTCCCATGAATACTCCCGCTATCGGTCCGTTCCACGGAATGTCGGAGATAGAGAGCGCAAGAGACGCACCGAGCATAGCTGTGATCTCGGGTGAGCAGTCATAGTCTGCAGAGAGAACTGTGAGAGAAAGGTTTACGTCATTTCTCAGGTCCTTGGGGAAAAGGGGACGGATGGGACGGTCGATAACTCTGCCCGTCAGTATTGCCTTTTCGGTAGGCTTGCCCTCTCTTTTGAAGAATGAGCCGGGGATCTTTCCTACAGCATAGAGTCTTTCCTCATAGTCAACAGACAGGGGAAGAAAGTCTATACCGTCACGGGGCTTCTCGGATGCGGTAGCGCAGGCGAGAATAGTCGTGTCGCCGTATCTTACAACGCAGGAGCCGTTTGCAAGTCCTGCTATCTTGCCCGTTTCAATGACAAGAGGACGGCCTGCAAAGGTATAATGAAATACCTTGTGATTTGAGAAAACCATTTTCTCGGAAATGGGATTTGCTGTGTCAAACATTTTTTAAACCTCCGTATATTTTTGAGGTACATGACGGTTTAGCACTTAAATGAAGGCTTGATCTCTCTCAAGCTCTCATTTAACTGCTAAATCCGCATGACCGTATAAAACAATGCCGTGCCATAGGCACGATCGGTGCTGCCCTGACGGGCAAGCGGTGTTTTGCGCTTTTTAAAAACGAGAAACAAAAGGGAGCGTAATCGCTCCCTTACTTGTTTTTTGCTGATGCCGGAGCAAGGCATCTATGCCTGTCGGCGTAAATTACTTACGAATGCCAAGCTTCTCAATAATTGCACGGTATCTGTTGATATCCTTTTTCTGAAGGTAGCCGAGAAGATTTCTTCTGTGACCTACCATCTTGAGAAGTCCGCGGCGGCTGTGGTGGTCCTTTGCGTTTACCTTGAGATGCTCGTTGAGAGAGTTGATGCGATAGGTAAGAATCGCGATCTGCACCTCGGGAGAACCTGTGTCGCCCTCATGGACAGCATACTTTTCAATAATTTCCTGCTTGATTTCCTTTAACATTTTCTTCACCTCATAATTTTTTGCCATCGTCTCAGTCTGCGGTCGGGTGAAGAAGCCGTGAGGCTCAGTCGCCGCCTACCGGGAGCGTGGCTCATACTTTGTCATTGTAGCACATAAAGTTCGGTTTGTAAATAGCTTTTTCAAAATAATTTCAAAAAAGTTGCAATAATACCGGCTCGCATCCGACCTATGCCACGATATTTTTTATCCAAATACCCTTTTTGACGAGGATGTAGCCTATGATATCCTTGATGATATTCAAAAACTGACATATCGCATACAGTATAAGTATCGGCATTTGCGTATATCTGCTCAGCAAAAATGCGACGGGCACGCTTATCACCCACGCAAAGCAGCTGTCGAACAGTACCGTAACAAAGGTCTTTCCGCCCGAGCGCAAAGTAAAATATGAAGCATTTGCAAAAGCATCAAGCGGCATTGCAAGCGCACATATCTGCATAAGAGAGGTAGCGAGCCGCTTTATTTCGGCGGTGGTATTGTATATATGAGGAATAAACTCCGCACAAACAAAATACACAATGCCGACGAGCACGCTGATAACGACCGAGAAAGCTATCAGCTTTCTTGCTGTGTCCATTGCCTCTTCGTTTTTCCCCGCTCCGAGTGTCTGACCGAGAATTATACCTATTGCAACTCCGACGGACAAAAACGCAACCGAAAATACATTGAAAAAAGTCTGTGAAATGTTGTTTGCCGACACGACATTTATCCCACGCACCGAATAGCACTGATTGAGCATAGCAACGCCTGCCGCCCACAGCGCCTCGTTGAGCATGAGAGGAAGACCCTTTTTGCATATGCGCAGCACAAGGTCCTTCGGTACATACAAGCTGCGAAACGCTCCCACGGCAAAGGGAGCAAGCTCTCTGTCAGCCTTGGTCCATATGATTATAACGGCAAGCTCCGCAAAGCGGGAGACCACGGTCGCAACAGCGGCACCGCGCACGCCGAGTGCAGGTGCGCCGAGGTTTCCGAAAATAAGTATGTAGTTAAGTATAAGATTTACGCTGACTGCCGCTACCCCCGCAACCATGGGAGGTACTGCACGGTAAGTCTCTCTAAGGGTACTTGAATAACATTGCACTATCGTATACGGCACAAGACCGATGAGCATGATAGCCAAATATTGCTTTGCATATCCAATGGATGCGGCAATATCCTCAGCACTTCCCTCTCCCTGCAAATACGCAGAGATAAGCTCCTCGCCGAAGAACACAAACACTCCGATGCCCGTAAGCGCCAAGGCGGTACAGAATATCAGCTTAAATCTGAAGGTCTGCCGTATGCCCTCCTCGTCACGCATTCCGAACATCTGAGCTACGAATATACCTGCCCCCGACACAGCGCCGAATATGCACAGATTAAACACGAACATGAGCTGATTTGCCACCGCAACACCTGTCATCTCGAGAGTTCCGATACGGCCTATCATGATGTTGTCTACCATGCTGACAAGATTTGTAATTCCGTTTTGCAGCATTATCGGTATCATCAGCACAAATACACGGCGGTAAAATTTACCGTCACCAAGATATTTCTTTAACACTTTTTCCGACCTCATAAAAATATTCTACTGATTTTATCATATATTCGTACCGTATGCAAGTATCTGAGCAAAAATTGCGCCGAAAACCGATGAGTGAGGATGTGTGCAATTTCATATGGCTCGACTAAACGGCGAAGCGTAATTTCGCAATTTCCTATGAGGCAAAGAAAAAGGAGAAAGCCTAAAGCATAAGCTTTCTCCTCATTATTTATACCGTGATCATCTTATCTCGCCTATCTCCCCCATAAGGCGCTTGTTAAATTCAGCCGCAGTATCATAGCCCATCTTTTTCTGACGGTTGTTCATTGCGGCTATCTCAAGTATGATAGCAAGATTTCTTCCCGGTCTGACGGGTATGGTGAGCGCAGGTATTTCTATTCCGAGAATTTCCGTTTTCTCGCAGTCAAGACCGAATCTGTCATACATCTTTCCCTGTATCCAAGGCTCCAGATTGATGATAAGGTCTATCTTTTCGGACATTTTGACAGCACCCATACCGAAAATGCGTCGAACATCCACTATTCCGATACCACGCAGCTCCACATAATGCCGTATAAGGTCGGGAGCTGAGCCGACAAGTGTTTTGTCAGATACCCTCTTTATTTCAACGGCATCATCGGCAATGAGTCTGTGTCCTCTCTTTACAAGCTCGATGGCTGTCTCACTCTTGCCTATTCCGCTGTCTCCGAGTATAAGTACTCCCTCGCCGTAGACCTCCACAAGAACACCGTGACGGGTAATTCTGGGTGCTAACGCTAAGCTCAGATATGCTATGAGCGCTGCCATAAACTGGCTCGTTTTCTTTGACGTTCTCAGCAGCGGTACGCCGTTTCGCTCTGCGCTGTATTGAAGCTCCGAAAAGATCGGAAGCGAGGTAGTTATCACAAGAGCCACCGGCTTGTGAGCCAAAAGATTATCTATATGATATGTTCTCTCAGGCTTTTTGAGACTGTTGAGATAATAATATTCAGCATTCCCGATAAGCTGGATACGCTCTGCACCGAAATGGTCAAAAAATCCCGAAAGCTGAAGTCCCGGTCTGTTTACCTCGGGGCTGTCTATCATAATGTTTTCCGGATCCTTCGGTAAAAAAATGCTTTCAAGTGTAAATTCGTCAATAATCGCTTTTAATGATACGAATATGTTGCCTGCCATAAAAATCCCTCCGGTTGCAGTGGTGCTTTAGGCTGACGGGGTTAATTCCGTCAGCCTCTGGTATAATTTTACATCAAACTATTGCTTTTGTCAATATCTACTTGCTTTTTTTAAGTATTTTTATTAAAATATATTAATTTTTCACAAAAGTTATGACATCGATTAATACTAATAAAAAACGAGCAATACTGTTTTTATCGCATATGAAATTGCACGGATCCTCAATCGCCGTTTTGCACAGCTTTTGTAACAGAAAAACAACGGTGGGCGGGAGCGGGGTGTTTCCGAGGTGGGTGCGGTGTTGCTACGGTCTGAGTCTCAGCTACATCCGCACGGACCCCGTAGGGGTCATTCTGAGCGCAGTCGAACTTTTGGGGCTTTGCCACAAAAGCACGAGGCACAGCCGAGTGGAATCCCGTGCGGAAATCTACCGCACTCACCCGTTGCCGCCGCTCTGTTTATCGCCCGAGATACCGTCACAACCTCCGCCCCGCCGCTCCGGCGCTTCGCTTGGAGTTCGACTCGCATTCGCTCGCTCAGTATGACACGGGCGGGGCGGGAGCGGGGTGTTTCCGAGGTGGGCGAAGGGTGGGCGAGTACTGCCCGCTTTTTTTCTGATATTCGATTTTGTTAACACGGACTTAATATTTACATGATAACATAAGAATATAAATTCATCAGATCCTGTAACTTTTTTGAGTTTTTGCGGATTAACTTTATGTAAAGAAGGAGGGGGCGCATTGCAATCCTTTGAGGATGTGTACAAAATATATTTCAAGCGTGTATATGCGTTTCTCTTCAAGCTGACCTCGGACTCGGATATCAGCGAGGAGATGGCTCAGGAGACCTTTTACAGGGCTTTTATGTCATTTCACAAATATGACGGAAGCTGTGAGATATTCACGTGGCTTGCCGCTATTGCAAAAAATGTTTTTTTCAAATATCTGAAAAAAAAGAAGCTGCAGACCCTCAATATCGACCTTGTCATTGAGTCTCATGCAGACAGCGACAGCGACCCTGAGGCTGTACTTCAGCAAAAGTTCATGGCATCTTACGTAAACGAGTGCGTAAACAAGCTGCCGAAAAAATACCGTGATGTCGTTTTTTTGCGTATATATGCAGAGCTGCCGTTTTCCCAGATAGCGGACATACTCTCTATTACGGAAAACTCCGCCAAGGTCGTATATTACAGAGCAAAAAATGCTCTCAGAAAGGAT
The DNA here is from genome assembly GCA_045120955.1 of Eubacteriales bacterium. Lineage (GTDB taxonomy): Bacteria > Bacillota > Clostridia > Oscillospirales > CAG-272 > JAZMZS01. The sequence continues at coordinate 11,694 of JBGVFH010000065.1, forward strand.
TTGTTCAATGATGAAGATCGGTTGTGAAATAATACAGGACTTGATACCCCTTTTTGCTGACGGATGCGCAAGCTCCTCCTCGGCAAAATTAGTGGGTGAGCATCTCGAGGGCTGCTCTGAGTGCAGAGCATATGCTTCCTCTTACGCCCGTGCGTCAAAGATAAGTGCCGCAAAAAGCAAAAAGACAAGGGAGTTTGATATAGACATAGAGCTCCCCTATCAGCACCTTGCAAAAAAGATACGCATACGCCGCCGCATCAACACAGCTTGTACTATAGGTGCGGTCATTGCCGGTGCTATGGCGCTGACCTTTGTTGCGGACAGGTATCAGAAAAATAAATAGGCGCTTTCCCCTATTCTTGAAAACCTCTGCCCGAGTGTCGGCTGACACTCGGGCAGTTCTTTTTTTCGTGCGGCGGTATCGGAAAGGTCGGCGCATACATAAATGTTTACCGAATGTTAACTTGAAAAATAACGGCGGCGGTAGTATACTGTTTTATAACACAGATAAACGGGGGAGCACATGAGAGACATTTTTTCTTTTGTAAAGCAGGAGGACGAGTGCGTGCTCTACAGCTACACAAACACGGCAAAACGCCTAAAAAAAGAAGGGGCTGCACAGTTTCTTTTGCCGGGAAGTGCGGCAGGGCTGTTCCTTGTCCTTTTGGGGATACTGCTGCCGCACCTTTTCTCAGCTTCAACGGGCTCGGTTTTTTTTGGTGCGCTGAGCTTTTTCGGCGGGATGATACTGTTTTCTTCCTTGATAATATATGCAATGTTTTTGCGCAGCGCACCGCAGGCACACGGATAATCGCTGTATATCACGACGCAAAACCTCATTTTATGCGAGTCGGGCAGATACGCAAGGATGCCCTTGTGCGATATAGAGTCGGCAAGAGTCGAGAGGGCATCTGTTTTTAAGGCGCTGCCGTTTGATATGTCGGCATTGGAACGTGAATACATAGTCATCTTTTACAGAGGGGCGGATATGAAGATACCGTTCATCGACGGTGCGGAGCACGCAAGCAAAAAAATAACAGAGCTGTGCAATGAGCGCTTTGTCTGAATGCTTGCACGGGTATTTGCGCCTTCGTTTTCGCCATGCTCGGTTGACAAAGAAATGTGCGTGTGATAAAATAACCTTGTTTACTGATATATAAAA
>JBGVFH010000066.1:0-12363 GCA_045120955.1 Eubacteriales bacterium
GATACAGTAAGAGTCGTGTGTGACCAGATCGGCACGCCTACTTATACAGTTGATCTTGCACGTCTGCTTGTAGATATGTGCGAAAGTGAAAAGTACGGTTATTATCACGCCACAAACGAGGGCGGGTACATCAGTTGGTATGACTTTACCTGTGAAATATTCCGTCAGGCGGGATACGTCACAAACGTGGTTGCCGTAACTACCGAAGAATACGGGCTTTCTAAGGCAGCCCGTCCGCATAACAGCCGTCTTGATAAATCCAAGCTGACCGAGCAAGGCTTTACTTCCCTGCCCGATTGGAAAGACGCACTTGAAAGATATTTGAAAGAAATCGAGGAATAACAATATGGGTCAGATCACAGTTGAAAAGAATGTTGGCGGAATCGAGGGACTGTGTGTAATTCAGCCTGCGGTACACGGTGATAACCGAGGCTATTTTATGGAAACTTACAGCCAAAGAGATATGGCAGAAGCAGGATTGGATATTCCATTTGTGCAGGATAATCAGAGTATGTCCACCAAAGGTGTGCTCCGAGGGCTTCATTTTCAAAAACAGTATCCTCAAACAAAACTGGTTCGTGCCATCAAAGGAAGCGTTTTTGATGTTGCCGTTGACCTTCGTTCCGGCTCCTCTACCTACGGAAAATGGTACGGCGTTTTGCTGACAGAGGAAAACAAGAAACAGTTCTTGATCCCGAAGGGCTTTGCCCACGGATTTTTGGTGCTTACCGATACAGCGGAATTCTGCTACAAATGCGATGATTTTTATCACGCAAACGACGAGGGCGGCCTTGCCTGGAATGATCCGGAGATAGGCATCGAGTGGCCCGAGCTTGTAGGCGAATATAACGGCACAGCATCGGCAGAAGGCTACACGCTTACCGACGGTACCCCCCTCAATCTCAGCGATAAGGATCAGAAATGGTCGGGGCTCAAAGGCCTAGTGTAATAATTGCATAAACACAGAATGTTAAAGTGCAAGCAGTCTTTTAAAACTATATAATGAAAGAATACTCTATTATATATTGGTGAGGCGAGCAAATGCAAAAAAAATCATTAGTGCAGAATTCCATCTTTTTCTCTGCAAACAAGTTATTCCATGCCATTTTCCCTTTGGTAACTTCCGCATATTTGGCTAGAATTCTTTTGCCAGAAGGAATCGGAATTATATCAATTGTTCAAAATTTTGTCACTTACTTTACCTATATTGCACCTTTGGGTATGCCGACATACGGAACACGGGAAATTGCCAGAAACCGGGATAGTGATAAAAAAAACATCGTTTTTACAGATTTGTTTTTAATCAATCTAATTTCAACTATAATATGCTTATTAGTGTATGGACTCATCATCTTTAATTTTGATTCTTTTGAATACCATTTTTCACTATATATAGTATATGGATCTCTAATTCTGTTCAACATCATTAATGTGGACTGGGTCTATCAAGGTATGGAAGAATATCGGTATATTTCTGTACGTAGTTTTTTTGTTAAGGTTGTTTCGTTTGTTCTTATCTTGCTTTTTGTTAGAGAATCAACGGATTACATTGTTTATGCAGCAATTAGTTGCTTGGCAACAGTGGGAAACTATATTTTTAACATATTTCACCTATTCCATAAAAAACTTGTCAGATTCGATTTCTCTCATAAATTTTCACTCCTTCATTTAAAGCCACTGATGGTATTGTTCATTTCTAGCATTGCCATCGAATTGTATACTCTAGTAGACACAACTATGCTGGGCATTATGTGTGAGGAAAGCGTGGTTGGATACTATTCTAATGCTATGAAAATCGTCAAAACTGTTATTATGTTTTTTGTTGCAATTGCAGCGGTCGTTGCTCCCCAAATTAGTAATATGTATGGGCAGAATAATTTTGATGGCATCCGCAAGTTAACGAATAAGCTATTCAATATTCTTTTAACTATTACAGTACCCTCTTGTGTTGGGTTGGCAATGGTTTCAGGGGAAGTTATTTCTGTCCTATACGGAGAAGAGTTTTTACCTTCCGTAGTTACATTGCAAATTCTTTCGGCATTGATTATTCCGATTACAATGAGTACATTTTTGGGCAGTTATGTTTTGTGCTCTGTTAACATGGAAAAAAAAATGCTGATTGCCACCATTATGGGTGCTATTGTCAATGTTGTTGCAAATGCATTCTTGATTCCATTGTTTAATCAAAATGGTGCGGCATTTGCATCGTTTGCAAGCGAAGTTGTTGTATTTTTATTTGACTTGTTTTTCGTATGTAAGGTGGTAAAGATAAGAATTGAAAGAAGGAATATTCTGAGTATAGTGTGTGGGACATTGATTATGTTTTTTGCGCTTTCTCTTTTCAAATTTCTTTCTTTTTCTAATATGGTACTTATTCTGTTGAAAGTTTCTTTTGGAGTGTTACTGTATTGTTTGAGTCTTGTTATTTTTAAAAATAATTTGGTGACGGATTTGCTGAACCTTTTGAAAGGAAGAACAAAATGAAAATTTTACATTTTTCCAGTAACGATGATAAGTTTGGTAGTGCGAAATGTCTGAAAGAACTGGTTGTTCAAGAGAAGTTGCATGGTCATACGCCTGTTGTGGTTACGCCGAATAGAAATAATATCAATTTGTTTTGCGATAAAAATGACATAGAGAATTATTCTGTGAATTATCAGCAGTTTATGATTCCAAAGCACAATATATGGTTGATTTTTAAAATCAAATTTTTAATTAGAAAGGCACAATACTTTCTCGGCATAAACAAGTCTGTCAAAAATGCGGAACAATTAATCGATTTATCTAGTATTGATCTGATTCACACAAATCTCAGTATTATATCCATCGGTGCATTAATTGCAAAAAAACATCATATTAAACATGTTTGGCATATTCGAGAATTCGGAAAAGAAGACTTTAATATGCATTCATTTATGAAAAACTATATATCCTTTATGAACAGGCATTGTGACCGGTTTATTGCTATATCGGATGTAATTCGAAACAAATGGATTGAAAAGGGAATCGATGCAAATAAAATTTTCACCTGCTATGATGGCGTTGAAGCACCTTCGGATGAAAGGCATCATGTATCCCGTGAAGATGGGATTATGAAAATTGCGCTGTGCGGTTCACTTTGTGCCGCTAAGGGGCAAGATGAATTGGTTCGTGCTGTGAGTATGCTTCCTTCAGAGATCAAGAATTGCATTACTGTGGATCTGTACGGTTCTGGCACTAAAGCATATACAGAATATTTACAAAAATTAATCCTTGATAACAAGTTGACAAATGTCAACTTGAAGGGTTATACCGACAATCTCTTAAAAAAATTGGAAGAATACGATGTTGGAATGATTTGTTCCAAATCAGAGGGGTTTGGCAGAATTACCGTAGAATATATGTTAGCAAAACTATATATTATTGCTTCTGATACAGGTGCCAATCCAGAACTACTAGTGAATGGAAACTATGGAAAAATATATAAAAAGAGTGATATTGCTTCACTATCGAAAGCAATTGAAACTGCTTTTGCGGAGTATAAAACAAGTTGTATAGGTGAACTAGCATACAAGCATGCAATGGAAAATTTTATTATTTCCGACAATATAGAAAAACTCTTAACACTATATGAAACAACAATCTATCTGGACGCATAATAAATAAACTCGCTATCACTTTGAATGAACAGTATATGGCGTGAGAAATAATTGCAGAAGTGTTTGTTGCGATACGTATTTCCTTTTTTCAGATTGTATCGCATCGGTTCGCTTTATTGATTGTCCCTGCATTCACATATTACACATGCTGCATGCCACATGCTGCTGCAAGCAAACGCATAATCACTCTTACACAAAAACCATCCGATTTTGTTAAACTCAATCGGATGGTTTTATTTTGGGCAAATGAAAACAGAGAAGAACGGCAAAGACACAAAAACGTTTTTGATTAATTATGTGTGCGTTTTTTGATAACTTCTGTGCGTTTTTTGATATGTTCTGTGATTTTTATATGTATTTGGTCATATTTGATTGCTAAGTCAGTTTTGAGCTCAGCCAAACAGCAGCTTTATTTTTTCACGGGCTATGGATGTGTTACAATATACAAAGTTAAATTCGCCCTTTATCTGCATATCCTCGACCTCAAACGTGGCAAGGGAGGGCTTATTTATAGCTATCGGCTCATATGCGAAGCTAATTGCGTTATCCTTTGCTATCATATCTGTGATAACTGAAAAGTTGCTGACCGATATCACTCTGCAAAAGCTGTCAAGAGAAAAGCCTCTGTCGGATATCGCCTGCTCAAGCAATCTGCGTGTACCCGACCCCTGCTCCCGCACGATGAGAGTTTCTTCAAATATATCGTCAATGCTTACCTTCTTACGGGCAAAACGGTGGTCCTTTGCACAGATGCCCGAGAAGTTCTCTTTTTTAAAAAGGTGGTAGCAATAGCGAGTTTTGTCAAATACGCCCTCCACAACAGCAAAGTCAAGCTCGGCATTTTCAAGCATCTGAAGCAGATTTTCCGTGTTATCTACTACAAGATTGATATTATGGTGCTTATCCGAAAGAAATTTTCTGACCGTATCGACCAAAACAAACTCCCCTATCGTCTTTGTTGCGCCGACATTCAAAACAACGCTGTCACGCTCCAAAAACTCCTGACGCATGGCGTGTTCCTCAGTCATCATGCTGTCGATATGCCTTTTCAGTATTTCCGCATTTTTTGTTTTTTGCAATGCCCTTCCGTTATATTCAAAGAGCTTTATGTTATAGTGATTTTCCAAAAAATGAATATGATGAGTAACTCCCGGCTGTGTCATATTGAGTAGCTCAGCAGTTTTTCTGTAATTCATCTCACGGTACAAAGTCAAAAAAGTTGTAATTCTGTAATCTAACATACCCACCTCATAACCAAATTTTATCAAGCGATAAGAAATGATAATTTGATTTTATCATATAATCATGGTATAATCAACAAGATAAAAGTATTTTTTAAAGATATCAACATTATCGGAGACATGGTCTATGAAAATCATTATTATCGGCGGTGTGGCAGCCGGAACAAAAACAGCCGCTAAACTAAAGCGTGAAAGACCTATGGATGATGTAGTCATCTATACAAAGTCAAAGGATATTTCCTATGCCGGATGCGGCCTTCCATATTATGTAGGCGGCTCTATCGAAGCAAAAGAAGATCTGATCGTTAACACACCTGCGGAATTTATGGGGCTTACGGGAGTAGCGGTACATACAAACAGCGAGGTTACTGCGGTTGACCCCGACAGAAAAACAGTCACAGTAAACGGCGAAGAGATAAGCTATGACAAGCTCGTTATCGCCGTAGGCGCAGAGCCTGCAGTACCTGATGTCAAAGGTATTCACAGAAACGGTGTATTTACCGTTCGCACACCCGAGGATGCGATAGGCATAAGAGAATACTGTAAAGAGAAAAACACTAAAAAAGCAGTTGTCGTAGGCGGGGGCTTTATCGGGCTTGAAATTGCGGAAAATCTTACAGCAAAAGGGATTTCCGTGACTGTTGTTGACATGGCACAGCAGCTTCTTCCCGGTGTCTTTGACCCAGAGATGGCTGATTTTATCCGACGCAAATTACAGGAAAAAGGAATACGTGTAATTGTCGGAGCAAAGCTTGAAGAGGTCACGGGAGAAACTTGCGTGAGCGGAGTACGCACAAGCGTGTCAAGCATACCTGCTGAGCTTGTCGTTGTGGCGGCGGGAATCAGAGCTGCTACAGAATTCCTTGACTCTATCGGTCTTGAAATGCACAAAGGCTGCATTGTGACCGACGAATATCAGCGCACAAATCTTGACGATATTTACGCAGTAGGCGACTGCGCCGTTGTAAAAAACCGTATTACAGGCAAGATACAATGGTCAGCTATGGGCTCGACCGCAAACATTACAGGCAGAGCGTTGGCACTTAATCTCAACTCGGAAAAGACCGAATATAACGGCTGTCTCGGAACTGCTGTTGTAAAGCTCACCGACACCTTGAATGCCGCAAAGACCGGACTTACCGAGCAAGCGGCAAGAGACGAGGGCTTTGACGTCGTGTCGGTGCTTTGCGTAAGTGACGACAAGGCACACTACTATCCCGATTCGGATATGTTTATCACAAAGCTGATCGCAGACAAGGCTACACACAGACTGCTCGGAATGCAGGTGATCGGCGGCGGTGCGGTTGACAAGATGGCAGACATTGCTGTTGTCGGAATTTCTATGGGCGCAAAGGTCGAGGACTTTGTCACGATGGACTTTGCTTATGCACCTCCCTTCTCGACCGCAATTCATCCCTTTTCTGTCGCTTGCGGTGTCCTTATCAATAAAATGAGCGGCAGAATAGAGAGCTTTAGTCCATATGAATATGCAAATGGTGCGGCAAAGGGATACAAGGTAATAGATGCGCATCCCGAACCGACGCTGGGCGGCTTTGATTGGTTTGACCTATCAAATGCGGCAAGCGAAGCCGAAAAATACGAAAAAGGCGACAAGCTTTTGCTTGTTTGCGCAAGAGGCAAGAGAGGATATTTAATTCAAAACAAGTTGAAGGCTCTGGGCTTTACAAGCACACGTGTGCTCGAAGGAGGTGTAACGTTTAACGTAATAAAACACTCGACACCTGCAGACGGAAAGCTCCCGCCCGAGGAGATCAAGCGTGTAAAGGGGCTCGGATGTCTGCGGGACAAACGCTTTGACGATGTTTTCAACGTGCGAGTTATAACCCGCAACGGAAAGATCACGGTAAACGAGCACCGTGCGGTAGCAGAAGCCGCAGAGCGCTTTGGAAGCGGCGAGGTAGCCATGACTTCACGCCTTACCATGGAAATACAGGGCGTGCGCTATGACAACATTGATCCGCTCATTGCTTTCCTTGCAGAGCATGGGCTTGAGACGGGCGGCACAGGTGCTCTTGTACGTCCCGTAGTATCATGCAAAGGCACTACCTGCCAGTACGGACTTATTGACACGTTCGGGCTGAGCGAGAAGATACACGAGCGTTTCTACAAGGGATACCACAGCGTTACCCTTCCCCACAAATTCAAGATCGCTGTCGGAGGCTGTCCCAACAACTGCGTAAAGCCCGACCTCAACGACCTCGGAATTATCGGTCAGCGTGTTCCCTTGTTTGACTATTCAAAATGCAAGGGCTGCAACAAATGTCAGGTAGAGGGTGCTTGCCCTATCAAGACAGCAACCGTGGAAAACGGCATACTGAAGGTTGATGCGGATGCGTGCAACGGATGCGGCAGATGCAAGAACAAATGTCCGTTCGGCGTGACTGAGGAATATACAAACGGTTACAGAATTTACATAGGCGGCAGATGGGGCAAAAAGACAGCAAATGGCAAGCCTCTTTCAAAGCTGTTTTTGAGCGAAGAAGAGGTACTCGAAGCTGTCGAGCGTGCTATTCTTCTCTTCCGTGACGAGGGCATTACAGGCGAGCGCTTCGCCGATACGATAAACCGTCTCGGTTTTGACTATGTCGAAGACAAGCTGCTCAATTCAAAAGCCGATAGCACTGCGATCCTCGAAAAGAAGGTAAAGGGCGGCGCAAGCTGCTGATAATACAAATGAAGCCCGATACCGAAATCGGGCTTCATTTCTGAAAGTAAAAGCAATGAAAAAAACAATATCTGTATTTTTAATCTTATGTACAGCTCTGTTCTGCCTTTCGGGTTGCAAAAAAAACACCGAAAAAAAAGCGGAAGGCTACACATTCACAGATGATCTGGGGCGCACCGTTACTGTCTCTTCGCATCAAAGAGTGGCGGCACTGCTTGGCAGTTATGCGGACATATGGATGCTTTCAGGAGGCGACATATGTGCGGCGGCAGACGATGCTTGGGAGGACTTTTCTCTCCCCCTCTCCCCCGATACCGTTAATTTAGGCTCAACGCACTCTATTTCAAAGGACGTGCTTTTGGCATCAGCTCCCGACCTTGTCCTCGCAAGCTCAAAGCTCTCGGGGCATTTGGAGCTTCAAGAAACGTTGGATGCCTGCAATATCACGGCAGCATATTTTGACGTGTCGGACTTTGACAGTTATCTGCGAGTGCTAAAGATATGCACAGACATTACCGAAAAGCCCGAGCGGTATGAAATATACGGGGATGAGCTGAAAACGAAAATAGACGGAATACTTGCACGCAATGCGCAAAAGCCTGCGCAAACCGTCCTTGTTCTGCGTGCATCTGCCTCAAGCATTCGTGCAAAGAACAGCAGCGGCACCATGCTCGGCGGAATGCTCAAGGATTTCGGATGTATCAATATTGCCGACAGCGAAAATTCCTTGCTTGAAAATTTGAGTCTTGAAAGCATTATCCTGCAAGATCCCGACAAAATCTTTTTCGTGCAGACGGGAGATGACATGGATGCTGTAATAAGCAATGTTCAAAAAATGATGCTAGAAAATCCGCTGTGGTATCAGCTTGATGCTGTAAAAAACGGACACATTTATTACATGGATAAGCAGCTTTTTAACTTAAAGCCGAATGCACATTTTGCGCAGGCTTATGAAAACTTGGAGAAGATCTTATATGAAAGCTAAAACAAGGTATCGCTGTATTCTCGCAGGTGGAATTGCTGTGTGCTTTGCAGTTACAGCCATGAGCCTTATGCTCGGTAATATTCGTTTTTCCTTTGCGGATATTATAAACATTCTCACAGGAAGCGAAGGCTCTGCGGCACGATACATTCTCATTTACTCACGCATCCCCCGCACGCTCGCCTGCCTTTTGGCTGGGGCGGCTTTGTCGGTTTCGGGTGCTGTACTGCAAAACGTGCTATCCAACAAATTAGCCTCGCCAGGCATTATAGGTGTTAACGCAGGGGCGGGGTTGGGTGTTACCGTTTGCTGTGCGTGCGGTATTTTCTCAGGTGCGGCGGTATCGGCTGCGGCTTTCTCGGCGAGTCTTATCACCGTGCTTGCGATATCTGTTTTTGCTCGCTCCGCTTCTGCATCAAAAACGACCGTAATATTGGGCGGTGTGGCGCTCAACAGCATACTCGGAGCCATAAGCGAGTCTGTATCTGTCCTTACCCCCGATGCGGCAATGCTGACGACCGAATTTCGAGTTGGTGGCTTTTCGTCGATCTCATACACAAGACTTTTGCCTGCGTCGGTCATGATAATAACGGCACTCATACTGCTTTTCTCGCTATCGAACGAGCTCGATGTAATATCGTTGGGAGACGAAACGGCACAAAGCGTTGGGCTGTCAGTGAAAAAATACCGTATACTTTTCCTTATTCTGTCTGCGCTTCTCGCAGGAGCGGCGGTCAGCTTTGCGGGACTGCTCGGCTTTATCGGGCTTATCATTCCTCATCTTGTAAGAAAGCTTGTCGGAGGGGAAAGCCGAAAGCTCCTTCCCCTTTGCTCGGTTATCGGTGCTGGCTTTGTCTGCATGTGCGATCTGGCGGCACGATTGCTCTTTGCTCCGTATGAACTGCCTGTGGGCATAATCATGTCGATCGTCGGCGGCCCCGTGTTTGTCATACTGTTGATACATCTGAGAGGAGGTCACCGTCATGCTTAAAATCGAGAGTCTGCACGCAGGCTACGGCAAAGACGAGGTCTTGTGCGGTGTTACGCTTGAGTGCGAAAGCTCAAAGGTCACGACCTTAATAGGAGCAAACGGCTGCGGAAAGAGCACCCTGCTCAAAACGGTTATCGGAATGCTCCCGATAAAAGAAGGCGATATCTCATTAAACGGCGTTTCGCTAAAGCATCTCTCACCCTCCGAGAAGGCAAAGAAAATAGCATATCTTTCCCAAAGCAAGGGCATACCAGACATTACGGCGGGCAGATTGGTGCTTCACGGGAGATTTCCCTATCTTTCCTATCCGAGAAGATACAGCAAGGCTGACTATGATGCGGCCGAGAGCGCCATGCGGCAAATGGGAATATACGAGCTTGCGGACAGACAGATGAGCGAGCTGTCGGGAGGTATGCGTCAAAAGGTGTATATTGCGATGGCGCTTTGTCAAGAGGCGGACATTATTATGATGGACGAGCCTACCGCATACCTTGATATCGGTCAACAGCTTAAGCTCGCCGATACGGTAAGGGCGCTCGCCGACAAAGGCAAAACCGTCATTACAGTGCTTCACGATATTGCGCTTGCTCTCAAAATATCAGACAAGATAGCAGTCATTAGGGACGGAAAGATATGCACGGTCGGAGAGCCCGAGCAGATACTTGAGTCGGATATAACAAGCACACTTTACGGTGTGAGAGTAAGGCGAATCAATACAGAGAGCGGCACCGAATATTACTATCAGCAAAGCGGAAAGGAACAGCTATGAACTATTTTCCCATGTTTTTTAATCTAAAGGACAAGGTGGTACTTATTTGCGGAGGAGGAAAACACGCCATCGAAAAAATCGAGAGACTAATGCCCTTCTCCCCCATTATCCGTGTCATATCCGAGAGCATATCCCCCGAGATAAAAGAAATAGAGGGTCTAAGCATACACGAGCGTCCTTTTTCGCAAAAGGATCTTGAGTGCGCTCCCGCTTTCGTCGTTGCGGCAGAGGAATATTGCGAGTGTAAGAGAATTTCGGATATATGCAAAAAATACAACATTCCCGTAAATACGGTGGATATACCTGCTCTGTGTGATTTTATTTTTCCGTCAATTATCGCCACAGAACAGCTATGCATAGCAATCAGCACGGGCGGTGCCTCGCCTACCGCCGCCATAAAGCTAAAACAGCAAATAACCGAGCTCATCCCGTCAAGCATCGATGAGATACTTTCATGGATGCTGCCTGCAAGGGAGCTTGTGAAAAAGGCTCTGCCAAAAGACAAACAAAAAAAGGCTCTGCAGCTTATCGTGCAAAAAGCCTTTTCGGAAGACAGGGTGCTTGAGGATGAGGAGCTGACAAATATTATCCGAAGCGTCTGAGCGTGTGCGGCATATGCTATTTATATTATAGCAGCGCCTCATATGATATTACGTTAACCAATATTTTTTAAATTTCTTTATACACATTCGTTTTTTTGTGAAGTATTCAGAAAATCGTGCGGTTTTTTTTGAAATTTAAAGCACTTTTTCACAAAATAATGGAGGATAGTAACCTTTCAATGCAGAATAGTTTCTTGTTTGACTCTAATATATGATATATAATGAATACAGGCCGATAACAGTACGGCTCAAATAACAAATTTTATAAGGAGAAGAGAAATGAAGAAACTATTATCACTCATACTTGTTGCGCTCATGGTCGTACCCTTCGGTATGCTTGCCGCAACAACAGCAAGTGCCGCAGCAGAGACAACTCTGTATGTTAAAACCGGCGGCACAGGAAGCGGCACCTCAGAGGATCAGCCTCTCGGCTCTATCGAATCCGCAATGGACGTAGCCGTACAGCTCACTACCGATGTAAAGATCGTTGTATGCGGAGAGGTCACATTCGACGTATCAGGCAATTACAACGAGGCAGAGCACTCAAACAAGATCACAATCACAGGCAAGGACGCTAATGCTAAGCTTTTGGTCACAACAGGATCAAGCAAAGCATACTACATGAACGGTGAGCTTTGCATTGAAAAGATTGCTATCGATATCACTGCCGCATCAACATGGCAGATAATCACACAGTTCCATGACATAACCTTCGGCGAGGGTGTAAAGGTCGAAAACACATCCGGAGCTGCAACCGTTGGATACATCACCCTTCGTGTTACAATAAAAGGAACAACGATAGCTTTTGACGAATCGACAGGCGGCTACGAAAAAGACGCAAAGATGACACTCAAATCCGGAAGATTTTCTGATGTTTGCTTTTGCAACGGTACAAGCACAAAGGGAAACTCGAACAAGTCATTTACAGTATATGTTTCGGGAGATGCACAGATAACTAACCTTGTCACTTCACGCGGAGGTACGAGTGCTGTAGCAGATTCAACTATCACACTTGACGGAGGTATGATCGAGAGATTTGTCGGTGCTTCCGATCGACCCGTTACCAGCTTTACCGATACAGTAACCCCCGGTGTAACAAATTCGTTCACACTTGTAATCACAAAGAACTTTGATATATCAAAATCTTGGACAGTTGAATCTACCACCACATATCAGGGAATTTCCGGTACAACTGTTTCTCTTGTAACCGATGACGCACTTCTTTCAAAAGCAGATTATGTTCTTAAAGTAGATGAATCCGTCTACGATGCAGTAGTAGCAAGGGTACAGGCAAACACCTTTGACAAGATCGAAAAAGTCGCAGAGACCAGTGCTCCCGCTGACACAACAACGCCCACAACACCTACGAACCCCACAACACCTACGAACCCCACAACACCTACGAACCCCACAACACCTTCCAACCCTGAGACAGGTGACAGCACAGTCGTTCT
>JBGVFH010000067.1:0-1978 GCA_045120955.1 Eubacteriales bacterium
CCTGTATGAGACGGCGGGCACACTGAACAGCTCCTGGTCGTTCAAATATTTTGATCAGAATTGGCTGACGTCGGAGACTGTTACCGAGCGGCGCAGAAGGCTGAATGAGCTGGGCATCAATTACCTTTTGAACGTCGGCCCCGACGGTCTGGGCCGTATCCCATCCTTCTGTTACGATATCCTGCTGAACGCCGCCAAGAAGTGAGCCGGAAGTGTGAAACAAAAAAGACACGCATCGCGTGTCTTTTTTCAGACTGTAGACCAAAACCACTCACTCCCCGCGAAAGCGAAGGAGTGAGTGGTTTTGTATATCCAAGAGAAGAAAAAGCCAACAGGCAAGGAAGATATTCTCTTCCATTTAGCCAGCTTTTTTAAATTCATGCACGCAAAAGTAAGCGTGACCTGCATTGTAACTTTTGCAAGACCACGCAACTGCGTATAACGCAAGCCGTGCTTTACCTTCGCGTCGGCAAAAACACGCTCGATCTTCTGCTTGCGTTTGTCATATAAATCTTTTACCCACGGCGTATGCCGAAAGTCCTCGAGCTGCTCCATGTAGTTCTCCCAAACATGTCGTGTTACCGTCTTTTGGCACGACATCGACTTGGTACACTGCTCCCTGCAGGGACAATTTTGGCAGATCTCAGGATTGCTCTTGTACTCCCTGTAGCCCTCTCGGTTTGTGGTGCTGTATCTTAAAATTTGGTTGTTGGGACAGATGTAGCAATCGTAATATTCATCATAAACATACTCATATTTTTTGAAATATCCATCGGGAGTCATAGGGGCTTTATAGGGCATGGACGGCGTTCTGCCGTCATCGATCAGTTGTTTGGCAATCCAAGGGGTTCTGTATGCGGAATCCGCGACAACAGTCTGCACTTCGGGAAAATAGGCAACGGTATTGCGGTAGACATCATCGAACATAACGCTGTCATGGACATTTCCGGGGGCAACGGCAAATCCAAGAATAAAATTTCTCTTATCACAAGCGGTTCCCGCGACATAGGCAAACTGCTTTTCATGCTCGCCCTTGTGGAACATGCCGCATTCCGAGTCGGTCTTGCTCTTCACAACCTCCTTGGTTTCTTCGCTTTTTCCGCCACCCGTGCCGTTTTCGCCGCTGTTGTCATCATCGTCATCGTCTTTTTTCCCCTTTTTTTCTTTCAAGGGCTTTTTGCCGTGTTCTTCGCGATCACGCTCGATCTCGGCATCCAACTCCTGTTGGTACCGCTTTGCCTCTACCGCCACCAGCTCTTTTACTGCTTTTTTCTTGTTGGCATTGGCTCGAATATGCGTTCCGTCGATGAAGATCGCACTCGCATCCACAAATCCACTCTTTACCGCTTCCTCGAGGATATGACGAAAGATCCGCTCAAAGATATTGGTTCCTTCAAAGCGGCGTTTGTAGTTCTTTCCAAAAGTGGAGAAATGCGGAACAGGCTCGGTCAGATCATATCCGATGAACCAACGGTACGCGATGTTCATATCGATCTCTTTGATCGTTTGTCTCATGCTGCGGATCCCGTACAGATACTGGATGAATACGATCTTGAACAGCACCACCGGATCGATTCCCGGATTGCCCCATTCTGTTTCCTTGTATAGTCCCTTTACCTCATCGTAGATAAAATTCCAATCGATCGCTGACTCTATTTCACGAAGCATGTGGTCTTGAGGGACCATGTCTTCTATGCACAGCATTTGTATTTGGGTCTGCTTGCTTTTATCTTTTTTACGGTACATACAAAACACCTGCCTTACGGTATCTATTATACCATATGGCAGGTGGTTTGTATAGGGGTTTGTCTACAGTCTGGAATTTTGTGTTCTCTGTCCTTTTATATAATTATTCAATATAAACTTTATTCTCCGCAATATTTCTTTCTTTATTTTTGGGGTTGAAATCAGTAAAACAAAGCAGATAGTAGTCGCACTCGTCGCAACAACACTCAAAGCCTTGCTCGCCGTTGCCAAG
>JBGVFH010000068.1:0-111237 GCA_045120955.1 Eubacteriales bacterium
AATTCCATCGACCATCAGTATACTAACGGCTTTACCGAAGGATGTAACAACAAAATTAAAGTTCTCAAAAGAAACGCTTACGGTTACCAACGTTTTGATCGTTTTAGAAACCGTATTTTACATATATTCTCCCACCAAAAAACGCGAAATGTAATAGCCGAAAGCTGCACTTCGCTTCGCTACGTTTAGCTTTCGGCTATTACATTTATTATTGTCTCGTTATTCTTGTTCTAATTGGTTTTATTTTCTTTTACCCCAACTATTGACATAGAGCCTTTTTATCATCATAGGAAATATCACGGTTTCTTACTCGCCGTTTTGCACAGCTTTCGTAACAGAAAAACAACGATAGGCGAGGGATGCGGGAGGACACACTGCCCGTTTTTATGTGAATTACTCTTTATCCTTTTTGTGATAGCGAAGTGAGCAGACATCGTCTCCCTTAGCTATGCATTTAGGCAGGTCAAGTACGCTGCCATAGCATTCGCCTATACCGTGGTCGCCGCACATGGCGATGTCGCACAGCATTGCTATCTCTTCATCGGTGCAGCCTGCTTTTTGCCATGCCTTTACAAGGGGGCAATAGTGAAAGTCTATAGAAAGCTTGTCATCCGTAGACTCGATAATATCCATCTCAAATACAAGCTGTGCCGCCTTTGTAAAAAGCGTTTTCTTCAGCCCCTTCAGACTGTCTGTCTTGCCTTTTTTTACAAGGTCGGAGCCTTGTGACAGACCGCAGCGTCTTACTGCCGCACTTCCGAAATCCATCGGGTCCAGTCCTCGCTTGCTTGCCTCGTCGCAGAGCAGATACAGCCAGAAGGCTCTGTGCTCGAGCTGTGCACGCACAGCCTGAAGCAGTCCGTTTTTGTACTTGGGTTCATTTTTTACTTTGCTCATTTGGAATGCCTCCTTTGTATTGTCAGATAATAAAGTTAAAGCTAAAAATGATCATTTTACCTTTTTGAAAACTATGCCCGTCCGTGATGGGAGATAACACATAAATCCGACTCTGCCGTCCTCTCCGAGCTCTGCCTTGTACCGATATTCGGTGTCAACTCTGCCGTAGCCGCCGAATTTGCCGTCATCGGTTGAGAGAATGACCTGATACTCTCCCTGTTCTTTTACGGGAATGTAATAACCTTCAAATGACTGTGAAGGGTTGAAGTTGAAGGCAAAGACATCCTTGCCCTTTGAATATATCAGCACCTTGTCGTCGTTGTGTATCCAACGGCTCTCTGTCTTTTTGTGCAGTATACGTTCACGTCTGAGGAGCGCTATCATATCTCGGTCAAAATCTCCAAGCTGCCCATAGCGCAAGCTTTCATTGTCACGCAGGCTCCATTGACGGCGGCAATAGTGATAGCTCCAGCCGTTTCCTTCTCTGGGGAAATCTATCCATTCGGGGTGTCCGAACTCGTTGCCCATAAAATTGAGATATCCCTCGCCCGCAAGTGAAGCTGTGATAAGGCGTATCATTTTGTGAAGTGCCATGCCGCGGTCGATTATGTGGCTTTGGCTGTTTTTGCTCATGGATGTGTACATCTCTGCGTCACACAGCCTAAACATGATCGTCTTGTCTCCGACAAGCGCCTGATCGTGCGACTCGCAATAGCCGATGCTCTTTTCGCTCGGGCGGCGGGTGGTCAGCTCATACCAGAGCTTCCACATATCCCAGTCCTCGTCCTTGTATTCCTTGATGAGCTTTATCCACAGATCAGGCAGACCCATGTTGAGCCTGTAATCAAACCCGATCCCGCCGTCGGCGATATCAAGGCACATACCGGGCATGCCCGACATATCCTCGGCAACGGTAACGGCATGGGGATTGAGTGTATGGATAAGCTCGTTTGCAAGCTGGAGGTAGGTTACTGCCTCCGTGTCGGTGTTGAGCGAAAAATACATATCGTAGCTTGAAAAAGCAGCACCCAGCCCGTGGTCGTGATACAGCATTGATGTAACACCGTCAAAGCGGAACCCGTCAAAGTGATAGACCTCCATCCAGAAGCGTAGGTTTGATAGCAGGAAATGCAAGACCTCGCCCTTGCTGTAGTCGAACAGCTTTGTTCCCCAGGCGATGTGTTCGCCTCGCTCGCCTGCATGGAAGAACTGATACTCCGTGCCGTCGAACATATTCAGCCCCTCGTTTGTGTTCTTTACTGCGTGCGAATGCACAACGTCGAGCAGTACAGCAATTCCTTTTTTGTGTGCGGCATCAATGAGCTCCTTCAGCTCCTTTGCGGTGCCGTAGCGAGATGATGCGGCAAAAAAGTTTGACACCTGATATCCGAACGAGCCGTAATACGGATGCTCCATTATTGCCATTATCTGTATGGTGTTGTATCCCATATCCTTTATACGGGGAAGGATCTTGTCCTTGAAATCACGGTAGCTGCCAACAGCATAATCCTCTTGCGCCATACCGATATGGCACTCGTAGATAAACGGTGTAGCAGGCATTTTAAACTTCGAGTCGCTCCACTTAAAGCCGTCATAGAGCGTGTCGTCCACCTCGGCGCACCACAGATTTGTCACAGGGTCTTGCACGACTCTTGTGGCGTATGTGGGTACACGGCGCAGAGCTTGTCCGTCATGTATTACGATAGCTTGTATTTTTTGACCGAGCTTGAGCGCATTTTTGCCCTTGAGCTTTACCTCAAAAATGCCGTTTTCAAGCTTTTGCATAGGGCAGGCGTACATGTCCCACCCGTTAAAGTCTCCGGTGAGGTACATCGCCTGTGCCGCAGGCGCCCACTCACGGTATACCCATCCGTCACCTACGGGATGAATTCCGAAGTATTTGTACCCGAGGGCGAAGCTGCACAGATCTCCCCCTTTTCCCACGAGTTCGTTGCGTTTTGCTGTATAGTTTTTCATCCGCAGCTCGATGTCATTTTTATGAGGCTCGAGATACGGGTCGATCTTTAAAATATTATAGCTCATTTTACGTCCTCCTTGACATTACTATTATACCACAGCCAAATGCTCAAATCAATATACGATGTCGGTTTTCGTTCGCACGATACGACAAAAAACGGCGTTTCCCGTATTTTTTGCCGGGAAACACCGTTGACGTCATATCTTTGAAAAACCGTGGCAGTTTACGAGAGCGTCTATTTTTATTCCTGCCTTGCACATAGGGCACTCGTGAGCAGGGTAGCTGTTGTAGTCAGAGAGGTCCTTCGGATTAAAGCAAGAGTAAACGGGAAATCCGCCGCAGTTCTCTGCTGTGGAGAATATTGCGCTGACAGCGGAAACCTTACCGCCGTAGTAATTTACAGCGTCTATCGCCGCCTCTACGGTTTTGCCCGAGGCTACCGATACCGCAAGGATAAGTACATTCTTTGATGCAATCATTGGGACGATATTGTCTCTGAACAAAAGCTGGCTGGAGCTTGTGGTCTCGGGTGTTACAACATATATGGATTTATGTGCGTTGAGATTGATAAAGTCGGCTTTTGCGAGTTGGTGGGCGAGACAGGTGCCGATGACCTCCGTTCCGTCAAGGCAGAGAATGGTGTCTACTACGGTTGAGTGGTACATATAGGTACACAGCTCTTCGGCAACAGCCTGCGCTTCGGAAAGTCGCATTTTCTGCGCTACCACATCAATGTAATAGTTGCTGTGGCAGTTGCTCGTCGCAAAGTGACCTTTTGCAACACGGAGAAAAAGATTGTTTCTTTTGGTTTCATATTTAAAGGTGTTTTGAGTTGGCATAATGTTCCTCCCCTGTTTTTTATTCTATTTTACACCATCTCATTGAAATTTACAAGTATAATCTCACATCAAACGCAAAAAACACCGTCAGACGGGCATCTGTCTGACGGTGAATGATGTTTTTGCTATTGCATAGATATCTCGCAGGGGCGGTGCGTGTTCCGAACTTCCAAAACACGGCTGTGTCGGTCACATTTTATTCTTCGAGCAGTTTTTCGAGTCGGAGCATACTCTCTCTCGTGGGCTCGGGGAGGTGAGAGAAACGAAAAGGAATACCCAGCTTGTCGTATTTTACCTGACATATCTTGCGGAAGGGAAGCAGCTCTGTTTTGTCGATGCAAGGATGAGAGCTTATGATCTCTTTGAGCGCAAGAATGTTTTGGCTTGTGTCGTTGAGCGTGGGAATAATGACCTGACGCAGTGTGACGGGTATTTGCTTTTTGTCAAGATATGCTAAAAATTCAAGCACGGTATCTATACCGCATCCGACGTATTTGCGGTACAGCCGGTCTGTCGTGTACTTTATATCGAGCAGCACACGGTCCGTGACCGAGAGCAGTGCCTTTGCCGCTTCGTCAAAGATACTGCCGGAGGTGTCAAGACAGGTGTTGATGCCTTCCCTGTGAGCCAGCTCAAAGACTTTGCGTGCAAAGCTTGCCTGCAGCAGAGGCTCGCCTCCCGAGAGAGTGATACCTCCGTCATCTCCGAAATACTCCTTAAAGCGTACCGCCTTTTTCACGATATCCTCGGGGGTATATTCCTCCCCCTCGGAGCAGAGCCATGTGTCGGGGTTGTGACAACAGCCGCAACGCAGGTTGCACCCCTGCAAAAACACGACGAAACGCACGCCCGGACCGTCCAAAGTGCCGAGGGACTGTATCGAGTGTACACGCCCCGAATGAGTGATGCCTGTCATAGTGACTCGTGGAAGGTACGGCTGATGACTTCACGCTGCTGTTCACGGGAAAGCTTGTTGAAGTTTACCGCATATCCCGAGACACGGATGGTGAGATTGGGATATGCTTCGGGGTTTTCGTATGCTTTCATCAGCGTTTCACGGTTTAGCACATTTACATTGATGTGATGCGCACCCTTTGAAAAATATCCGTCAAGTATATGAACGAGATTGTCGGTGCGGTCCTGCTCGGTTCTTCCGAGAGCCTCGGGTGTGATAGAAAATGTGTTTGAGATACCGTCACGGCAATCGTCGTAGCTGAGCTTTGCAACCGAGTTCAGCGAGGCGAGCGCTCCGTTTTGCTCACGGTTGTGCATCGGGTTTGCTCCAGGGGCAAAGGGCGCCGACGCCTTTCTTCCGTCGGGGGTAGCGCCCGTGTTCTTTCCGTACATTACGTTGGATGTTATCGTAAGAACGGAAAGCGTATGTATAGCCTTGCGATATGTGGGAGTCTTGCGAAGCTCGGTTATTACCTCGTGCGTAAGCTCCTTCGCTATCAGGTCTACTCTGTCGTCGTCGTTGCCGTATTTCGGGAAGTCTCCCGATGTTTCAAACTCAACGATAAAGCCCTCGTCGTTTTTGACGGGACGGACATTTGCGTATTTGATAGCGCTGAGTGAGTCGGCGGCAACCGAAAGTCCGGCAATACCGAACGCCATAAAGCGCTCAACATCCGTGTCGTGCAGAGCCATCTGGATCTTTTCATACGCATATTTGTCATGCATATAGTGGATGATGTTCATCGTGTTTACGTACAGGCGGCTCAGCCAGTTTATGTATATGCTGTAGCGCTCACGCACAGTGTCGTAGTCGAGCTTGTCCGTGTCGAGTACGGGCATCTGCGGACCTATGTGCATACCGCTGGTAGCATCATAGCCTCCGTTGAGCGCAATGAGCAGCAGCTTTGCGAGGTTGCAGCGGGCACCGAAGAACTGCATCTGCTTTCCTACCTTCATTGCCGAAACACAGCAGGCGATAGCATAGTCGTCTCCGTAGATAGGACGCATTACGTCGTCGTTTTCGTACTGAATAGAGTCGGTGTCTGCGGATACCTTGGCGCAGAATTTCTTGAAGCTTTCGGGCAGAGCCTTTGACCAGAGCACCGTCAGGTTGGGCTCGGGAGAAGAGCCGAGCGTGTAGAGGGTGTTGAGCATACGGAAGCTGTTCTTTGTAACGAGAGTTCTTCCGTCCTCTCCCATGCCGCCTACAGCCTCGGTTATCCACATTGGGTCTCCGCCGAAGAGCTCGTTATATTCGGGGGTGCGCAGGTGTCTTGCAATGCGAAGCTTCATGACAAAGTCATCCATCAGCTCCTGTGCGCCCTCTTCCGTGAGAACATTGTTTTTAATATCACGCTCTATGTATATATCAAAGAAAGAGCTGACACGTCCAAGCGACATAGCGGCACCGTTTTGTTCCTTGATAGCGCCCAGATATGCAAAGTAGGTCCATTGAATAGCCTCTCTTGCGTTCTCGGCGGGGCGGCTGATATCGAAGCCGTACATAGCCGCCATTTCCTTGAGATATCCGAGGAACGCTATCTGCTGATAAAGCTCCTCGTCGAGTCTGATCTGCGCTGTATTGAAGGCACCGTCAGAGAGCTTTTCCTTGTCCTTCTTTTTCTCCTCTATGAGTCTGTCAACACCGTAAAGTGCGACACGGCGGTAGTCGCCGATGATCCTGCCTCTGCCGTAAGCATCGGGAAGACCGGTTATAACGTGGCATTTGCGTGCACGGCGCATCTCGTCGGTATATGCACGGAAAACACCGTCGTTGTGTGTGGTGCGAAAACGAAATTCCTCTTCGACCTTTGAGGAGAGCTTGTAGCCGTATGCCTCGCACGCCTGACGCACCATTCTCATTCCTCCGAAGGGGTTGACGCTGCGCTTGAGCGGGCGGTTGGTCTGCATACCTACGATGATCTCGTTTTCTTTATCTATATATCCGGGCGAGAAGCTTGTGAGAGACGATACGGTAGCTGTGTCTATATCCAGCACTCCGCCGAACTGACGTTCGAGAGCAAACAGCCCCTCAAGCTTTTTCATAAGTGCACGTGTGCGGTCTGTGGGACCTGCGAGAAAGTCCGAGTCGCCCGTGTATTCCTTGTAGTTTTGTTGGATAAAATCACGAACATTGATCTCGTTTTGCCAAACACCGGCTTTAAATCCATTCCAATTTTTGTGTTCCATTTGCTTATCCTCCCTTAACTGCATGATCTGCCGCAAAACAAAAAAAGGGCAGATCAGCTTTTTCATTGAAAAAACCAAATCGCCCAGACGGTCGGCATCGTAACATTTACATTCCCCTGCGGTGATCCGCAAAATCCGTCAGTCATGTAAAAGATGTAACTTAATTATACATAAAGCTACACGGTTTGTCAATTAAAAACAGTAAAGAAATAAATGTACGATTTTAAAATTTTTTTGGTGATATTTATATAACGTCGCACTCAGAACGCTCCAAGAGCCTTTAGCGCAAACATAAAGCCGACAAGCACAGCCAAAAATCCGAAGTTGAAGGCGGAAAACACCTTTACATAGTAGCCGGTCTTTTCGGGGGCATGCTTTGTGTATTCTCTGAATGTGATGAGACTTGCGAGAGAAGCTATGAGACTGCCGACACCGCCGATGTTCACACCGACAAGCAGCTCTCTGTAGTTGTCGGTAAACTGTGAGAGCAAAATTGCCGAGGGCACATTGCTTATGATCTGGCATGAGAGGGTGGAGAAGAGCAGCGTGCTTTTTTCCATCAGAAAAGAGAAAATGCCACTGACTATATCAATGCGTGCCATGTTCCCCGCAAATATGAAGAAAAATACAAAGGTGAGAAGCAGAGGATAGTCCACATCCTTTAGAGCACGTCTGTCGACGAGCATGAGCACCGTCGGTATTACCGCAAGTCCTATGAGGTAGGGTACACCTCTGAAAACTATTGCGACAGCAAGCACGAAAAGGCAAAGATAGAGCACCGTTTTTGCGGGAGGCAGGGTTGCCTGTGTCTTTTCTATCTCGAGCGGCTCGGGCTTTATAAATACCACACAGCAGAGAGTGATGAGTGCTATCGACAGAAGAAACGGCATCAGCATTATCCCCATAAATTCGAGGTTCGGGATGTTGAACTTCGAGTACAGATAGAGGTTTTGCGGATTTCCGAAGGGGGTGAGCATACCTCCGAGGTTTGCCGCTATGTTCTGAAGAACAAAGGTGTGTGCCATATATTTTTCTTTTCTGCCCGAGTGAAGCACAAAGTACCCGAGAGGCAGAAATGTTAGCAGAGCCATGTCGTTTGCGATGAGCATAGAACCGATAAAGGTGATGTATACAAGCAGCAGTACGCTTGTGCGTGCGTTTTTAAAACGCTCTACTATGCTTTGTGCAAGTATGTAGAAAAAGCTGATGTTTTTGAGCGCACAAACGACGGCAAGCACGCAGAACAGGCAGGTCAAAGTTTTAAAATCAAAGTAGCCGATATACTCGCTGTCAACGGGTATTATGAGACTTGTCAGAGCGGCTGCTGCCATAGCAATAGTCATTACCGTGTTCTTTTTGAAAAACTGTAATATGGGCATCAGGGATACGGTGTGGTGATGCGCTGTATGCTTTATCGCTTTTGCGTCAGTCATGCTCGTTTCTTCCTTTTTTCGGTAGATTGGGTCATCAGACAGCTTTGCCCCTTGACCCAATTCGATAGTATAGCACAAAAAAGCAAATATTGCTATGGCAATTATTTATAATAATTTAGGAAAGAATAATGCAGTTTTTAAGCATAAAAAAATAAAGCGGAAAGAATTTTCTCGAAAAATGCTGACAAGCCGATACGGATATGCTATAATATATTTTACTTTCATGTATTACTTTCGGAGGTGCAAGCATGAATTTTTTGGAACAGCGTATCGTTAAAGACGGAATTGTAAAAGCCGGCAACGTATTGAAGGTCGACAGCTTTTTAAATCATCAGATGGATATTTCACTTCTTGACGAAATGGGAAAGGAATTTAAGCGGCGTTTTGCGGACAAGCCGATTACCAAGATCCTTACCATAGAGGCGTCGGGTATTGCTATCGCCTGTGCGGCGGCGCGATATTTTGATGTTCCCGTCGTTTTTGCAAAAAAATCGAAGAGCATCAACATAGACGGCGATATGTATGTAGCCTCAGTTGAGTCCTTTACTCATAAAAATACAAATCAGGTCGTTGTATCAAAAAAGTTTATCTCTTCCGATGACCGAGTTCTCATTATTGATGACTTTTTGGCTAACGGATGTGCACTTCAGGGTTTGATATCTATCACAGAGGAGGCAGGTGCGAAGGTCGAGGGCATCGGTATCGCTATTGAAAAGGGCTTTCAGATAGGAGGGCGTATCATCCGCAATCTCGGGTATCATCTTGAGTCTCTGGCAATCGTTGACTCTATGGACGACAAAAACGGTACTGTCAGCTTCAGAGAGCAGAAGTGATCTGCGCTGTATAAGATAAACAAAAAATAAAAATAAAAAATATTGAAAAAGGTATTGACAAACGGCATGAGGCTGTGATATAATAACTCTCGTCGCATGAGAGATGCTGGTGTAGCTCAGTTGGTAGAGCAGCTGATTTGTAATCAGCAGGTCGGGGGTTCAAGTCCGTCCACCAGCTCCACAACTTCATGCCGACAATAAATATGGGAGCGTTCCCGAGCGGCCAAAGGGGGCAGACTGTAAATCTGTTGTCACTGACTTCGGTGGTCCGAATCCACCCGCTCCCACCAAACAAATAAGGACTTGCGAAAGCAAGTCCTTATTTGTTTTATCCATTGCGAAAGCAATGGTATATCATCACGCGGTACGCGTGTATATCATCAACAACGGCAATGCCGTTGTTGTATCTCATCACACCTTTAGGTGTGTATCAAAATCTGCTTTCGCAATGATGATATACAAGACTTCGTCTTGATGATATGCAATTCCTTACGGAATTGATAATATACAAGGCTTCGCCTTCAGACTGCTTTCACAATCGTCTTTTTCAGTTATATTCGCCTTGCGGCGAGTTATATTGCTATGCAGTGATATTCGGCTAAAGCCGAGTGATATTGCCCTTCGGGCAGTTTAAGGGCGAATATAATATCACTGAAACCGCAGGTTTCAATATCACTTTCGCATAGTGAAAATATCACTTCGCCAACGACGGAATATCACGAAAATCTCAGTCAATGCGGAGTCGTATGACCGCAACAATACACCTTGTCTAACTTATAGTTTTATGTTAAAATAAACTCACCGATAAATAAGAATTTATCGAACTGAGATATTTTTGAAAAAACATGATTTTTGCCTCTTTTTCAAAAACAAAGTGGCATCTTAACGGGTCGTAACAGCCAAGAAAAAAGGAGCAGTATCAAATGCGAGAATTATCGCATTTGATACTGCTCCGAATTTTTGTTTAAATAGATATAAGCTTGAAAGCGTCAAGCACGCTTGAGACGAGTATGAGCACGATGCATATAGGAGCAACATAGCGGATAACCACGGAGAAAAGCTTTCTCTGCTTGAATTTTCCGCTCAGCTCCACCTCTTCGATAAGAGCTTTCGGCTTGAGAAAATATCCGACAAAGATGCAGGTAGCAAGTGCGACTATCGGCATCAGCACGCTGTTGCTTGTGAAATCGAAAAAGTCGAGTACCTGCTTTCCGAGTATGGTCACGCCGCTCCATGCGCTGTAGCCGAGTGATGACGGTATTCCGAGCAAAAGAGATATTGCAAGGACTATCAGGCAGGAGGTTTTTCTTCCTGTTTTTAGCTTGTCTCGGAATATAGATACTACCGTTTCCATCAGAGAGATGGCAGAGGTGAGCGCCGCAAAGAAAACCATCAAAAAGAACGCCGCACCTATAACGGTTCCGCCCGGCATCGAGTCAAAAACCTTGGGCAAGGTAACAAACATAAGTCCGGGTCCCTGCCCGAGTGCGGACTCATCGCCGCCCGAGAAGGCAAAAACTGCGGGAATTATCATAAGACCTGCAAGGAATGCTACGCACGTATCAAATATCTCTATCTGTTTTGCGGAGCCTTCGATGCTGATATCCTTCTTTGTATAAGAGCCGAAGGTGATCATTATGCCCATTGCAAGGGACATTGAGTAGAACAACTGTCCCATAGCGGCAACCACGGTCATGACAGAGAACTTTGATACATCGGGCATTATGTAATAAACAACACCCTCCCAAGCGCCGTCCATGTTGACTATGGTATATACAGCCACAAATAGAATGAGCACGACGAGTATGGGCATCATTATTTTGCTGACCTTTTCAATTCCCTTTTCAACACCAAAGAGCACGATCACGGCGGTGACAGCCATAAACAGCATAAACCATACGACAGGCTCTCCTACCTGTGAAATATACGAATTGAAATATGTGTCCTGCGCCATGCTTGATGTTTGCCCTGAGGCAAAGCCGAAAAGATATTTCATGACCCAGCCGCCTATGACCGAATAATACGGGAGTATTATTACGGGGACTGCCGCTGCGAGCCACCCAATAAACGAAAAACGTTTGTCAAGCGCTTTGTATGCGCCGATAGCGCTCAGACCTGTTTTTCTTCCTATAGAGATCTCGGCTACCATCAGCGAAAAGCCGAATGTGACCGAAAGTAAAATATACACCAGCAGAAACATACCGCCGCCGTATTTTGCCGCAAGATAAGGGAAGCGCCATATGTTGCCGAGTCCTACGGCAGAACCTGCAGCCGCCAACACAAAACCTATCTTGCCTGTAAAAGAACTTCTGTTAGAACTCACGATTTTTACCTCTGTAGTTATTTCATACCTAGCATTATCTCATATTTTAATAGAAAAAGCAATAAAAAACCGAAAAATTTTTTATGCGGGTCTACATGAGTATTTTGCTTGCATACTCGCCTGCTTTTGACGGAGAGCAGCCGAACATTTTTGTACTTGCATAGGAAATTGCGTAATTGCGCCCCGCCGTTTGGCTGAGTTAAAGAAGATTCAAAGATACAATAGGCGGGAGGATGGATGCGGGCACTGCCCGCTTTTTTATTGCATAGGAAATTGCGTAGTTGCGCCCCGCCGTTTGGCTGAGTTAAAGAAGAATCAAAGATACAATAGGCGGGAGGATGGGTGCGGGCACTGCCCGCTTTTTTATTTATGTAATCCACCGCCTTGCGTGTTACCTCGCGCAGCGGTGAGGCGGTATGCTTTGTTTGTGAGAATATCAATATACAAACGAAATCGGTTTAAATATATTGATTTTTATCGAGATATTTTCAGTTCAAAATAAAAAAATAAAAAATTACCAAAAATTGGTATCTTTTTGAATGTTTCTGCATAGTATGTATTATGCGGTTCTGTCGGTGAGAGGGTGGAGACTGCATATCAAACTCATTTTTGAAAGGAAGGAAAATTATCAATGAAAATCAAACCAAGAAAGGTCACGGCATTGCTTTTGGCAGGGCTTTTGAATGTCGGCGCAATGACCGGATTGTCGGTGGATGCTTTTGCAGAGGAGTCCGTCGACACAAATTCATATGTTCTCAAGTATGAGGGAGAGGGAGCAAAACCGTATATGTACGGATCACGCTATGAGTTCAAGCATTCGTACAATGACCCCGAGGCGGGAGAGTCTTCGGTTTGGACGTATTATAACTGTCCCGAGATATTCAATCTCGTCAATACATACGGCGAAGGGTCGATCGCGGTTTACTGCACGGATGCCGACACCTCTACGGAAAGCGACACCAACTACCGCCGTATAAATCTGGAGGACTCGACCTACCATGCGGACGGCTCCGCACAAAAGCTGCGCTCTATAATTCTTAACACTTTTCCGAAAAAAAGTGTTGAAGAGGTTGCCGCTGACGCTGCCAGAGCAGGATATGAGGTCAGTGAGCTTTCACAGGGTGAGCTGATATCCGCTACTCAGCAGGCGATATGGGAGAGCACCCACGGCGAAAAATATACCGTGGACATCCACTATACCGGAATCAGAAGTATGAACAGCTATGACGAAAATGAGTTTGTATATCCCGACAGTCTCGAGGCGCAGGAGAGTGATCATACTGCCTCCAATATGGAGCAGTTGTATAACTATTTTATGTCTCTTGAAGGCACGGCTCCCATTACCGATGCGGTATCCGAGTACACGTTTGAGAATGTTTATTACGATGCCGCAAAGCAAACCGACGGTACTTATACCATGACCGTAACCTTTGATATAAACACGGTCATAGAAGAAAAAGACAAGCTGACATTGAGTGCGGCTTGCGGAGATGAAGTATATACGGAGGCTCTGAGTGCGGGTACGCATACTTTCAGCTTTACGGGATGCGAGGATGCGACGGCGGTAACGCTTGAGATAAACGGCTATGAGCAGGGAGGGGATGTTTATCTTTTCGATGCTTACGGCGAGCGCACCGTGTCTCAGTCGCTTGTCGGATATGACAACAGCGAGCTTCCGGTCCATGCAGAGCTTACCTTAGCTCCCGACCGCACCTTGAGCATATACAAGACTACGGGAGATGACGAAAAGACTCCTCTTTCAAACATTCAGTTTGAGATATACAATGTAGGAACGCTCCAAGACTATATTTCGGGCAAGCTTGCTGTCGGTGCGGTACCTACCGAGTCGGATATTGAAAAATATGCGACGGAGGAAAATCTCATAACCACACTTACCACCGACTCTTACGGCTATGCATTTTGGAATTTCGGTCAGACCGACGGCGTTTACCTTGTAAGGGAGCTTGAAAATCCTGCCGTAAGCGAGCCTGTCGCTCCGTTTTTCATTTGTGTCAGCACGCCCGACCCCGACACGCTTGAACTTGATTATACGGTAGAAATATACCCCAAAAACACCGTTATTACAGAGCAAGTCGAGATAGAAAAGGACGTAAGCGAGATAGATTGCGACCATGGCACCTTTGATGTAGGCGAGACTCACACATGGATAATACAGTCCTCTATCCCCTACGGCATGGCTGACGCTCAGAAGTATGAGATAAGCGACACCCTCGATTACCGTCTCAGCTACAAAGGAAACATTGTAGTTACCGTAGCAAAGACCGACGATCGGGCTCATGTTGAGTCGGTCGTGCTTGTTGAGGGTACGGATTACACCGTTGAGACAGGGACGGATGAGGTCGGTTCAAACATCGTTGATACCTTTAAGGTATCGCTGAGCGCACAAGGTATGAAAAAGGCGGCAGATACTGCTGTGTCCGACACAGCATCCGTCTATGAGGTGCGTGTTTATTTTGATGCGGTAATCAACAAAAAAGCAGAGCTCGGCACCGAGATACCGAACCAAGCTCATATCGACTACACAAACAACGTCGGTCTTGAGTATGAGGATGACTCCGACCGCCCCGAGGTACACACAGGCGGACTTAATGTAAAAAAGATAGATGCGGCAAACGGAGATGCTCTTTCCGGTGCTGTTTTCAAGATAGCACGCCCGATATCCGACGGCGGCTCGGCAGAGCTTACCGTTACGGTAAACGGCGAGGAGATAGGGCTTGTTTATGTTGGCTTTTACATGGATGAAGACATGGAGGGAGATAAGGTCTATGAGGTCGCAACGGCAGAGGACGGCACAGCGCTTATCTATGGGCTGTCTTTCGGCGATTATTACCTCGTTGAGAGCAAGGCGCCCGAGGGCTATAACAAGCTGAGCGCTCCTGTAGCCGTTGAGATAACAGCCAACAGCCACATAACGGATGATGCCGAGGGCGGTTATGTCACGGTAAAGAACAGCTCGGAATTTATTTTGCCCGAGACAGGAGGCATGGGTACTGCCATATTTACTGTGATAGGTCTGAGCCTTATAGGTGCGGCTGCAGCTGTGTATTTCGTAACGGGAAAGAAAAAATCAAACTGATGCCATAGATTGCGGCTCAGCCGTTTTCGTATGACGGTATGCGTATGTGTAAAACAAAGAGGACCGTTGTGTCGGCAATGCTGCTTGCTTTGGGGCTAGGGATCATGCTTTACCCTAAGATAAGCGACAGCATCAACCGAATGCACAGCTCTGAGGCGGTTCAGTCCTACTCCGAGCAATTTTGCAGTGCGTCCGAGGCAGAGCTGCAGCGGCAGCTGTGTACGGCGCAGGAATATAACGAGCGGCTTTTGTCTGTGGCGGATATATCCGAGGACAGCGGAGCTGACTATTATGATATATTAAACTTTGACAGCGGCATGATGGGATATATAGATATACCTGACATAGATGTACGTCTGCCGATATACCACGGCACCGATTCCAAGGTTCTGTCAAAAGGGGTCGGGCATATGCCTCAGACGGCGTTTCCTATAGGCGGAGAGGGAAATCACAGCGTACTGACAGGCCATACGGGACTGCCCGGCGCAGAGCTGTTTACGGATCTTTACAAGCTGGATATCGGAGACACCTTTTCCGTTACGGTAATGAACGAAACTCTCACATATGAGGTAGACAGGATAAAGACCGTCCTGCCTACCGATTCGACCGAGCTTTTGCCTGTTGAGGGGGAGGACTATTGCACCTTGCTTACCTGCACACCCTACGGCATAAACTCGCATCGCCTGCTTGTTCGGGGACACCGTACAGATGAAGAGGGAATGCAAGAGGACGAGGCGGCTTTCGCAAACGGTTCAAAGACCGCCGCCGCACCTCCCGCCGCTTTTGTCGTGATATCCGCACTTTCGGTGCTTGTAACAGCATGGCTTGCGTTGCACCGTAAAAGGCATAAGCCGCAAAAGACATAAAGGATGGGGATATGATGAAGATACGGTTTGTATCGGTTTTTGCCGTTTTGAGTTTTTTGCTCTCCATGCCCGTGAATGTATATGCCGCCGACTCCTCCTCCGAGCCGCCCGATTGTTCGGTTTGCGTGTATATGCACACCTCCGACGGTGAAGCGGTCGGCGGGGGCAGGCTGACACTTTACCGTGTGGGGGAGATATCGGCAGAGGGAGAGCATGTTGTGCCGCTCGGGGATTTTTCCGCATTTGATACAGCTTCTCTTGACAACGTCACCCCCGAGCTTGCAGGGCAGCTGTATGCATATGCCTCCGAGCACTCGCTTGCCGGCGTTACAAAGGAGATCGGCGAGGACGGCACGGCGGTTTTTGATGGGCTTAGTATGGGGCTGTACCTTTTGGCAGAGCACACGCCCGCTAAAGGTTATTCCGAGATAAGTCCGTTTCTTGTGATGCTTCCGTCGATATGCGGCGGCGAATGGGTATATGATATAAACGCATATCCGAAGCTCGCCCCCGAGCAAGTACCCGAGACCGAGCCGAGTGAGCCGAGCGGACCGAGTGAGCCGCAGCTGCCGTTTACGGGACAGTACAGTGCCCCGATACCGATACTTGTCACGGTCGGGGTATGCCTTGCCGCTTTCGGAGCTGTTCTCTGCCGTTTTGAAAAAGAAGATGACAATTCGTAGAAAAACGGGCGTTATTTGTATTACAGCGGGGCTGCTGCTGATTTTAGGTGCGCTGATGCTTTACTCTCACAACAGGCTTGAACAAGCCAATGCCGAGCGTGCCGTAAGTGAGGTGCTGCCCTCGCTGATAGAGCAGATAGAAGAGCGTGCCGCACTCACCGAGCCTTCGGCTGAGAGTACGGCGGAGTCGGGCGAGTGCTCAGACAGCTCAGAGCCGTCTGTTGATGGTGTCATCCCTGCGCAAGAGCAAATAGAGAAGACCGTGATAATTGACGGGTATTCATATATAGGATATATCGGCATCCCTTCGAAGGATCTGCTGCTTCCCGTGATGTCGGATTGGAGCTACAAGCAGCTAAAGCTTGCCCCGTGCCGATTTTCGGGAGGTGTCTATACAGACGACCTTGTGCTGATGGCGCACTATTATGACTGCCATTTCGGTGCTTTGCGCGAGCTGAGCTTTGGCGACACGGTAAATTTTACAGATGCCGAGGGCAAGCTCACCGAATATACCGTTGTACTGCTTGAGCAGCTTTCGCCCGATGAAGTGAGCGAGATGACCTATGGAGGATACGATCTGACGCTGTTTACCTGCACAAGCGACACAAAGAGCCGCATAGCGGTACGATGCGAAAAATAATTTGCTCGTATTTTTATGTATTTTGTTGACATAACAAGTATTATGTTGTATACTAAATGTAACATTATATACAACATGGAGGGACATTTAAATGCATTTTTGTACCAACTGCGGAACACAGCTTGACGACAGCCAGCAGTTTTGCACAGGTTGCGGAGCAAAGCAGACAACATCGGCAAACAACACACAAAACAACCCCAACTACAATGCGGCATACACACAGCCTCAGTATAATCCCGCACCTGCTCCAAAGCTGACAGGCTCGACATGGGACGGCGGCGTACTTGATACTATTGCAAATTCAATAGTCGCTTCTATTATCATCGGTCTGACCTGCGGTATCGCCACACCTTGGGCAATATGCTATATGATGAAGTTCGTTATTGGTCATGTGATAGTCGATGGCAGAAGACTTCGCTTTGACGGAAACGGCGCTCAGCTTTTCGGCAACTGGATCAAGTGGTTTTTGCTTACCATTGTTACCTGCGGTATATACAGTTTTTGGGTAACTCCCCGCTTATACAAATGGATAGCGAGCCACACTCATTTCGAATGATAAAAACAACACCCGAAAAAGGCGTCAGCCTCTTCTTCGGGTGCCGTTTTTTAATTTTTAGTTAAGGATGCGATGTTTTGAAAAGATTGGATGCGGAGGGCAGAGAGCGACTTCGGAAAATGATCAAAAGCGGTGCCCTCCTGCTTTTGATAGGATCGGCGTATTTCATGTTTGTAAAGCTGAGCGGATTTGGGATACCGTGCGTTTTTCATCTCGTTACGGGAAAATACTGCCCCGGATGCGGTATTACCCGAATGTTTATGTCGCTTGCGGAGTTTGATATCGAGTCAGCTGTAAGAAATAATCTGCTGGTAATGCTGCTGTTGCCTGCCGGCATTCCTTTTGCCGTCCGCCGTGCGGCGGTGTATATAAAAACGGGCAGAGCTGAGCCTGACAGGGCGGAGCAGATATTTTGGATAGCGGCACTCGTTTTGACAATAGTGTTTTGTATCCTTCGCAATACCGAGACTTTTTATTTTCTTGCACCGATATGAAAGACAAAAGAGCTTTCCTTTTATAAAGGATGCTCTTTTTCTTTTTCGGGGATAATTGTGCATATTTACCATTTGCACCTCGGACTTGAACAAAAACTCTTGATTTGTTTGACGGGATATATTATAATAATAATTATCAGAATTATTAATATGCCTACTTATGCTCATTTTTGAGCGTGATGCGGCAGAAAGGAGAAAATGAATGAAACAAGTCAGAAAAGCGATAATACCCGCCGCAGGCATGGGTACGAGGATGCTTCCTATCGCCAGATGCGTTCCAAAGGAAATGCTCCCTATCGTTGACAGACCCGCCATATCATATCTTGTCGAGGAAGCGGCAAAGAGCGGTATTACGGACGTGCTTATTATTACGGGGCGGGACAAGGATGCTATCGAGGATTATTTTGATTATTCTCCCGAATACGACGAGCTTCTGCTCAAAAAGGGACGGGGTGATGAGGTCGAGCAGCTTCACGATTCGTCCTGCGGGGCAAACGTATACTTTATCAGACAGAAGGAAAGACGGGGACTCGGGCACGCAATTTCAGTTGCTCGCAGCTTCGTTGGGGACGAGCCGTTTTGCGTGTTGTACGGAGATGACATAATATTTTCACAGCGTCCCGTGTGCGCACAGCTCATAGACACGTACAACAAATACGGCAGACCTGTTGTGGGAGTAAAGAGCGTTGCACCTGAGCTTATCGGCAGATACTGCTCTATGAAGGCGGAGCCGATAGACGGAGCCAAGGGCGAATATTATGTTGACGACATGATAGAAAAGCCCAAGCCCGAGCAGGTATTTTCAAATCTTGCCATACTCGGCAGGGTACTGCTGACTCCCGAGATATTCGATATTCTTGAGCGCACCGCACCCGGCGCGGGCGGTGAGATACAGCTCACCGATGCTATGGCAGAGTATGCAAGAGCGTACGGAGTGACGGCGCTTGAGTTTGAGGGGACGAGATACGACATGGGGTCAAAGCTCGGGTTTATGTATGCAAACATCGAGCAGGGGTTGAAAAATGCCGAGATCGGCGAGGATCTGCGTGAATTTATACGCAATATAGCGAAAACACTTTAAAAGCGCGAAAAACTTTTGTGAGGGTTGGTAATGGCTATACAAAGAGTGTCAAAAAACAATTATTATCTCGATATCGCACAGACGGTGTCAGAGCGCAGTACCTGTTTGAGAAAGCGTTACGGTGCGATCATTGTGAAAAACGACTCTATCATATCGACGGGCTATAACGGAGCTCCGAGAGGAAGGAAAAACTGCTCGGATCTTATGTTCTGCATGAGAAACAAGCTGGGTATTCCGAGAGGCGAGAGATATGAGCTGTGCCGCTCGGTACATTCGGAGCAGAATGCTATCATTGCAGCCTCCCGTGAGCAAATGATAGGTTCTGTGATGTATATGTGCTGTACGGATCCCGAGACGGGAGAGATCGTCGGAGGAACACGCAACTGCATGATGTGCAAGCGCATGATACTTAATGCAGGCATCGAAAAGGTCATCATCAGAGAGACTGCGGAAACATATACCGAGATAAACGTCAGCGACTGGATCGAGTGCGATGACAGCTTGAGCGGAGAGTTCGGATATTGAGAGACTGTGTTATACGCCGTGCAGAGCAAACGGATGTGCCGCAGCTGTGTATGCTTGAGACGGAATGCTTTTCATGTCCGTGGAGCGAGACGGCATTTTCGGATACGATGAGCGGGGACGGCGCAGTTTTCCTTGTGTGTGAGGGTGCAGACGGAAAATGCATCGGGTATATCGGTGCTGTCTGCACGCTCGACGAATGCTCCGTCACCAATGTGTGTGTCAGTGCTGAGTACAGAGGACAGGGAATCGGCAACGCTCTGATGGCGGCACTTGAGCAAAAGGTGCTTTCATGCGGATGCAACGCCGTGTTTTTGGAGGTGCGTGTCTCAAATGCGGCGGCTCTTTCGATGTATGAAAAGAGAGGCTACGAGAGGTGCGGCGTGCGGCGCGGCTTTTACTCGCATCCGAGAGAGGACGCCCTTGTTATGAAAAAAGAGCTGTGAAAAACAAAATCGAGTTATTTTAAGAGAAGTAGAGATGTATATATTAGGAATAGAAAGCTCGTGTGACGAAACCTCCGCCGCAATCATTGAGTGCAGCGGCGGCACACGAAAAATACTTGCGAATATCGTAGCATCACAGATAGACATTCACCGCCTTTACGGCGGAGTCGTTCCCGAGATAGCGGGGCGGGCGCATATTGAGGCGGTGTCATCTATCACATATCAGGCGCTTGAGCGTGCGGGAATTGAGATTACCGATATCGGTGCTATCGGCGTTACCGCCTCCCCGGGACTTATCGGTGCGCTGCTTGTCGGGGTCAACTTTGCAAAGAGCCTTGCCTTTTCATACGGCATACCCCTTGTTGCCGTTGACCATGTAAAGGGGCATACGGCGGCGGCGTATCTTGAATATCCGTCACTTTGCGCACCGTTTCTCTCGGTCGTAGTCAGCGGAGGGCACACCTCGATATATGAGGTCAAATCTCCGACTCAATTCTGTGAGATAGGTGCGACCCGTGACGATGCGGCGGGTGAAGCGTTTGACAAGATAGCACGTGTTATCGGTATACCGTATCCGGGAGGTGCGGGACTTGACAAGCTTGCATCGTCGGGAGACCGCTGTGCGATAAAATTCCCCTCACCTGCCATTGCGGGAGACAACCTTGACTTCTCCTTTTCGGGACTGAAGACGGCGGCGCTCAACTATATAAATATCGCAAATCAAAAGGGCGAGCAGATATGCCGTGAGGACCTTGCCGCTTCGTATACAGATACCGTGGTAAAGGCTATCGTTAAAAAGACAGAGGCGGCACTAAAGCAGACGGGCGCACGCTCGCTTGTTCTTGCAGGAGGGGTTGCGGCAAACTCGCATTTGAGAGAGGGCTTAGCACGGCTGTGCAAAAAAATGAAGGTGGAATTTTGCGTTCCGTCACTCTCGCTGTGCTCGGACAACGCCGCAATGATAGCGATGCAGGCATACTTTGAGTATGAGTCGGGCGCACGTGCAGACACCTCGCTTAACGCAAGTGCGGTGTGAGGCTCACAAGGCAAAAATAAAGAAAAAGGGCAGAAAAAATAAAATTTTGTGCTTTTGCACAAAAAGCGGCTGTGGCATCGGACCAAGTCGGTTTTCCACACGAGTTTTCCACACGATGTGGAAAACTGCGTGTACATATTGCGGTTCATTGTAAAAAACACCCCCCCAAGGTGCGATTTTTTCCGATGCAATGTGGAAAACCGTGTTGAAAATGTTTGTATTTATTTTTTGTTCACAAAAAAATAAATGTTGAAAACTTTGTAAAAAAACTCAAAAAAGTCATTTTTTATTCTTTGTACAGAAAATGGCAAAATCAGCATTTTGACGATTTTTATTAAAATTTCAGTTTACTATTGACAAGCAATATCTGTATTTTTACAGTACACAATATATAATACCGAGGTGTCAAATGTCAGAGACAAACGACAAGTCAATCTTTGCGTCGAGCACATCAAAGGTGTCAAACGCAGTTATAAAAAGACTTCCCAGATACTTTCGCTATCTGAGGGAGCTCAGACAGAACAATATATACAGGATAAGCTCGCTTGAGCTTTCGAAAATGATGAATGTTACCGCCTCTCAGATACGGCAGGACCTCAACTGCTTCGGTGGGTTTGGTCAGCAGGGCTACGGATATAACGTTGACTATCTTTACCGCAATATCAGTGATATTCTCGGAGTCTCAAGATCTTATAATGCGGTCATCATCGGGGCGGGAAATCTCGGAAGAGCATTGTCTACAAGCCCGATATTTGAAAAAAGAGGAGTAAATCTCATTGCTCTCTTTGACAGCTCTGCCGCCGTCATCGGGACAAAGGCGGGCGGATTTACTATTTTGGATATAAAGACTGTCGAGGATTACTGTGCCAAAAATCATGTCGATATAGCGGTGCTTACGGTTCCGAGAGAAGCAGCAAAGCAGACAGCGGAAAGACTCAAACACGCAGGCATCAGAGGCATATGGAACTTTACAAATGTTGAGCTTGAGCTTGACAGCGATATGATGGCGGAGAGCGTTCATATGGGCGACTCTCTGATGACTCTTACATACAGGATATCCCAGCACGAACAGGGCGAAGGCTGATTTTATCTAAAAAAGCTATTATGAGGACTGTTTTTGATTATGAAGTATGAGATAAAGATAAAGGAAGGCGAGGCTGTGCTTTCGCTTCCGAGGGACAAGCTGCTTGAGCTTTTGAGTGACTGCACCGATGCAGAGCTGAAGACGCTCATAGCTGTTTGTGCCGAGCCTGAGTGCGAGCGAGCGCTTGAGCTTACGGGGCTTGAGGCTGAGGAGTTCAACTCCGCACTTGCGTATTGGCGAGGGGCAAAGCTTGTCAGAGCACACAGCGCAAGGAAAAGAGCGGGGAGCGTCGGAGAGGCGGGCACTCATGCAAAAAAGGAAAAGCAAGAGAGCAAAAACGGCGCAGGTGTGCACTCTGAGGCGGTGTTTGATGACAGGCTGCCTGAGTATACAAGCGACGAGATAAAGAGGATAAGCGAAAACGACAAAATACTCTCCTCCATACTTGACGAGGCACAGCAGGTATTCGGAAAGGTGTTCAACTCGGTCGAGATGAACTACATAATTGCAATGCGTGACCACCTTGGGCTTGACGGAGAGTATATTCTTATGCTGCTTCAGTATTTCAGAAGCGAGGGCAAGGCGCTGTGCTACGCTGTCAGAGTGGCGGATTCTCTTGTGAAAAAAGGGATATCCGACCCTGAGGCGCTTGAGGCTTATATCAAGCGCAGAGACTCCTTTAAGGGCAGTGAGGGAAAATACAGAGATCTGTTCGGTATAGGTACACGTGCGCTTACCGCATATGAGGAGAAGTATTTTCATATATGGTCTCAGGATATGAAAATGCCATTTGAGCTTGTAAAGCTTGCTTTTGACAGAACGGTTGAGAAAAAGGGCACACCGCAGAAAAGCTATATAAACGGTATACTAAAATCCTGGCACGGACTCTCTCTTCATTCGGAGGAAGAGGTCGAGGCGTACGAGCAAAAGAGCAAGGAAAGCGGCAAGAAGACTGCGGCTGATGCGGCATCGGCGGAGAGCTTTGACGTAAATGAATTTTTCAATGCTGCGCTTGAGCGCACATACGGAAAAAAGGAGTAAAGGAGCATGGCTTACAACAGAGAAAATTATACCCGAATAAAGGCTGAATACGAGCAGAAGAACCTAGAGGCAAAGCGGTCGGCAGAAGCAAGAAACGCCGCCGTATGCCTTGCTCATCCCGATATTGCTGCGCTTGACCGTGAGCTTTCACTTACGGGTATACGCATCCTCAGAGCCGCAACGGAGGCAAAGGGGGAGGGCGGCGGTGCTCTTGACGCTTTAAAGAAAAGAGTGGGTGAGATACGCCAAAAAAAGACTGAGCTGTTGGAGCAGTACGGATATCCCGCAGATTGGTGTGACGTCAAATACGAGTGCGAGCATTGCTCGGATACGGGATATGTGGGTATGAAGATGTGTACCTGCTTTAAAAGGGCGCTGGTCATGGCAGGGTATGAAAGCTCGGGTATCGGCGCTTTGATAAAAAAGCAGAATTTTTCAAACTTCAGCTTTGATTATTACTCAGACGATGCGCAAACGCTCAAGCTCATGCGTACAAACTACGATATAATACGTGAGTATGCGGACAGCTTTGACGGCGGTGACGGTCAGAATTTGCTGCTCATGGGCGGAACGGGACTCGGGAAAACGCACCTGTCAAGCGCCATGGCAAAGGTGGTCATCGAGCGTGGGTATGATGTGTTGTATGAAAGTGCGCCGAACATTTTTTCTGACTTTGAGCAGGAGAGATTTGTCAGAGAGGGAGCGGAGCGCAAAACGGACAGATATTTCGGGGCGGAGCTTCTGATAATAGACGACCTCGGCACCGAGGTGGTAAATCAGTATTCCGTTTCATGTCTGTATAATCTCATAAACACGAGAATAAACAAGGGGCTTTCTACCGTTATCAGTACAAATCTGATGCCGGAGGAGCTGTATAAAAAATATACCGACCGCATAACGAGCCGTTTGATAGGCGAATACCGCACCTTGCGCTTTGCAGGAAAGGATATACGACTTCAAAAACTCAGATAGCTGAGTCTGCAAGCCGAGTGTTATCAAAAAGACCCTTAGATAAAAATCAATAAAAGGACAGACGAGAGATGAGGATAAATAAAAATAGCGAGGTTTTATTTATAATTCTTGCGGCTGTTGCCGTTTTCTTTCTGTTTTTGTGCACACAGAGCGTCAGCGCAGATACAGCCGATGCAAGCATATTTGACTCTGAGGACACAGACTGCACACAGCAGCCTGCCGCGGCAGAGGATATAAGCACGAAGTGCGAGTATATCAGAGTCGGGTTTTCGGATGCGAACAAGCTCAACAACGAATACGAGGGAGTGCCTTCGGTCGGAGAGGCGGGGGCGAGCATCACACTCAGATGTGATATCGGTATCGGCGGTGTTTACGTTATATTTGACAGCACCTACGGAAAATGGCAGATAAGCGACGGCAAAGGAAATGCGGCTGTGTATGAGAGCGAGTACATACATCAGTATGCGGATATCACAGAGCGATTTGGCGATTCTGCCGACAGCGTTACGCTGACCTTCCCCGAGGCGGGCGCAAGGATAAGTGAGATATATGTTCTGAGCGAGGGGGCGCTGCCCGATTGGGTGCAGATATGGGAGCCGACGCTTGAGCGGGCTGATATACTTATTGTATCTACGCACTCGGACGACGAGCATTTGTTCTTTGCGGGAGTCATTCCGTATTACTGCGCAAAGGGATATTCGGTGGCAGTTGCCTATATGACCGAGCATTACGAGTCGGACTGCAGACATCATGAGCGCCTAAACGGGCTGTGGAAGGCGGGGATAAGAAATTACCCTGTTTTCGGAGGTATCGTCGATAAATATTCAACCACGCTCGAGGGAGCAAAGAGCAATCTTGTGTACTACGGAAATACCATGCAGGAGCTTGATGCTTTTTGCGTGGAGATATTGCGGAGATTTCGTCCGAAGGTGCTGATGACACACGATTTTGAGGGAGAGTACGGACACGGTCAGCATAGGCTGCTTGCCGCTTCTCTTGCCCGTGCGCTTGAGCTCTCCTCAGACGCAAGCCCCTTTCCCGAGAGCGCCGATATGTACGGCACATACGATGTGCCGAAAGCGTACTTTCATCTTTATTCAGAGGGGCAGATAGTCTTTGACTGGGACACACCGATGCAGGAGCTTGACGGCAAGACCCCCTTTGAGGTATCGAGAGAAGCGTATCTGTTGCACTATTCGCAAAACGAAACTTGGTTTACCGATTGGATATTCGGCACGTCCGCCCAACCGATAAACAAGGCGGCGGATATAATAGAATACTCCCCGTGCAAGTTCGGTCTTTATCGCTCGACGGTAGGAGCGGACAGCGGCATAGGTGACATTTTCGAGAATGTCACACCATATTCGGATGTGGGAGGAAATAAGGACTCTACCGAGACGGGAGCTTCTGACAGCACTGCGGACTCATTGACGGCAGACACAGAGCCGACCGATTCGACGGACACGTCAGAGCATATGACCGAGTCTGCTGTGAGCGGAGATGCTGCGAGCAGTACCGATAACAGCGGACAGACGGGCGACGGAAAATTAAACGCAGATGCAACGGACGGTTTTTCCGGAAATATAATTGCTGTTTTTGCTGTAGTATTTGCTGCAGCGGTCGGCGTTTTGGCAGTAAAGCTGAAAAAGAAAAAGCGTTCATAGACAGATGCAAAAAAGATGTCTTTGAACATTAAAGGCGGTTTTGCTGTTGCGGCGGTCGGGCTTGTTGCTCGACCGCCTTTTTTATGAAGTTGAGCACAACATCTTTTATTTTATGGGCTTTTGTGATATAATATCACGATGAGTGGAAAAAGCCGCAGCGTATCCTTTTGCGGCATACCGCACGGGCAAAGCGACTTGCTGTTTTATAAAAAAGGAGGCAGAGATAATATGGACCGCTTTGAGCTTGTATCAAAATACAAACCTACGGGAGATCAGCCCGAGGCAATAGAGCGTCTGACCGAGGGAGTAAACAAGGGGCTGAGAGCGCAGACTCTGCT
Organism: Eubacteriales bacterium; assembly: GCA_045120955.1. Taxonomy (GTDB): domain Bacteria; phylum Bacillota; class Clostridia; order Oscillospirales; family CAG-272; genus JAZMZS01. Next base: position 25,968 of record JBGVFH010000068.1, read on the forward strand.
CGGAGTTACGGGTTCGGGCAAGACCTTTACTATGGCGAATATAATCGCTAATGTAAACCGTCCCACCCTTATTTTGGCGCACAACAAGACTCTGGCGGCTCAGCTCTGCTCGGAGTTCCGTGAGTTTTTCCCGAATAATGCAGTAGAATACTTTGTCTCATACTACGACTACTATCAGCCCGAGGCATATATTCCGGGAAAAGATATGTATATAGAAAAGGATGCGATGATAAACGATGAGATCGACAAGCTGCGTCACAGCGCAACCTCCTCTCTTTTTGAGAGACGGGATGTCATAATCGTTGCGAGCGTGTCGTGTATTTATTCGCTGGGGGATCCGGGAGAGTATCAGTCGCTTCTATGTGCTCTGCGGCCCGGTATGTGTATCGAGCGTGACGATGTTATACGAAATCTTGTGGCGATAGGTTATGAGCGAAACGACATCTCTCTTGTACGTGACAAGTTCAGGGTAAGAGGAGATGTTGTCGAGGTCATGCCCGCACGCACGAGCGAGGCGGCGCTGCGCATAGAGTTTTTCGGTGATGAGATAGATAGGATAAGCGAAATAAACACTCTCACGGGAGAGGTGCTGCGTGAGCTTTCCTACGTCGGGATATTCCCTGCGACACACTACGCTGTGTCCGATGAAAACAGAGAAAGAGCAATAGCCGAGATAGAACGTGAGATGTACGAGAGGGCTGAATTTTTTAAGTCTCAAAACAAACATATCGAGGCTCAGAGGATAGAGGAGAGGACAAAATACGATATCGAGATGCTGAGAGAGGTCGGCTTTTGTTCGGGAGTTGAGAACTATTCAAGAGTGCTTTCGGGAAGAGAGCCGGGAAGTACGCCGTATACTCTTCTCGATTATTTTCCCGAGGATTTTCTTTTGTTCGTTGACGAGTCGCACGTTACTCTGCCGCAGGTCCGTGGCATGAGCGGAGGAGACACGGCGAGAAAGAAAAATCTCGTAGATTACGGTTTCAGACTTCCATCGGCATACGATAACAGACCTCTGTATTTTGAGGAGTTTGAAAAAAAGATAAATCAGGCGATATTTGTCAGCGCCACTCCGGGTCAGTATGAGGCGGAGCACAGCCAGGCTGTGGCAGAGCAGATAATCCGCCCTACAGGTCTTGTTGACCCGAAGATAGAGATACGACCCGTCGGCACGCAGATAGACGACTTGATGGGAGAGATAAAGAAAACCGTCGCAGGCGGGGAGCGAGTGCTTGTCACCACTCTGACAAAGAAAATGGCGGAGGACCTGTCGGAATTTCTTGAGAACAATTCGATAAAGGTAAAATATATCCACCACAACATCGACACGCTTGAGCGTATGGAAATAATCAGAGATCTGCGTATGGGCATCTTTGATGTTCTTGTGGGAATAAACCTGCTCAGAGAGGGGCTTGACATTCCGGAGGTGTCGCTTGTGTGCATACTTGACGCAGACAAGGAGGGATTGCTGAGAAGCGAGACCTCTATCGTGCAGACGGTAGGACGTGCGGCACGAAACGCTCACGGACGGGTCATTTTGTATGCAGATGTAATGACACGCTCCATAAAGGCGGCAGTAGCGGAGACAGAACGCCGCCGTGCCATACAGATAAAGTACAACGAGGAACACGGTATAATACCGCAGACGGTCATTAAGGATATCAGAGATATAATAGACATATCCGCAAAGGATGACAAATCGGCAAAGAATAACAAGAAAAAGCTCAGCGCAAAGGAAAAGGAAAAGCAGATAGAGCAGCTCTCAGCCGAGATGCGCTCTGCCGCCGCCAAGCTTGAATTTGAAAAGGCGGCATTCCTTCGTGACAAGATAAAGGAGCTGCGGCAGACAAAGTAAAGGCGTGCAGGGACAAGCGTAACGGAGCTTGTCGGGAATTGATGCGCAATAACGAAAACAGCCCCAATAGACCGATAAAAGGTCTGTTGGGGCTTTAATATACGGCAGACAAACGGTAAAATAAGGCTTTCTCATTGAGTGGAGATCTTTTTGGAAGGATCAAGCTGTTTTTTTCCTAAATGCCCTTTATTAGTAAGCTGTGATATTTTATAAAAAGCATTTACATTTAAAAATCATTAGTGTAAAATAATAAAAGTGAAAATGAGACAATATGTCGGAGGTAAGGTGTGGCATACGATAAAATTACGGTAAAGGGCGCAAGAGTCCATAATCTGAAAAATATAGATATAACGATACCGAGGGACAAGCTTGTCGTTTTGACGGGGCTCTCGGGCTCGGGCAAATCCTCGCTTGCTTTTGACACGCTGTATGCGGAGGGCCACAGAAGATTTGTAGAGTCGCTGTCGAGCTATGCGAGGATGTTTTTGGGGCAGATAGACAAGCCTGACGTAGACTCGGTCGACGGGCTGTCTCCTGCTGTTGCGATAGATCAAAAGACCACCAGCAAAAACCCGCGTTCAACCGTCGGCACCGTCACGGAGATATATGATTATCTTCGTCTGCTTTATGCAAGGATAGGCGTGCCTCATTGTCCCGTTTGCGGAAAGGAGATACGCCAGCAGACCACAGAGAGCATAGTGTCGAGTATTATGGAGCTGCCGCAGGGAACGAAGTTTATGATACTTGCACCCGTTGTCAGAGCAAAGAAGGGTATGCACGAAAAGGTCATAGCAGGTGCGAAGCGCAGCGGATTTGCAAGGGTGCGTATCGACGGCAATATGTACAGCCTCGACGAAGAGATAAAGCTTGATAAAAATACAAAGCACGTAATCGAGATAGTCATTGACCGACTCGTCATGAAGGACGGTATCAGACCCCGAGTGGCGGATTCGGTGGAGACAGCACTCAAGCACGCAGACTCTATTTGCGCTGTGCTTATTCTCGGAGAAAACGGGGGCGAGGACGAACTGAGGGTGTTTTCTCAAAAGTATGCGTGCGAGGAGCACGGCATCAGCTTTGGCGAGCTTGAGCCGAGGCTGTTTTCCTTCAATAATCCGACGGGTGCGTGCGAGGTTTGCTCGGGGCTCGGGGAGCTGCGTCACATCTCGGTATCAAAGGTCATCCCCGATAAAAGTCTTTCTCTTTCGCAGGGAGCCGTAAACGTAAACGGATTTAAGAGTATAGAGGAGGAGAGCTGGATGGGACCGCTTATCATAGCGGCGGGTAAAAAACACGGCTTTGACCTTGATACTCCTATAGAAAAATACACAAAGGAAGCCTACGGGGTGCTTTTGTACGGAAGCGGAACGGAAAAATACCATGTTATCCGCTACTACGGAGGAGAAAAGCATGAGCAGGTCACGACCTTTGACGGTATCATCCCGATAATAGAAAAGCGTATGCAGATGATAGGAAACGAGTATTACGAGTCATTTATCGAGGAGACGGCGTGCCACGCCTGCGGCGGCGGCAGACTCAACAAAATGATGCTCGCCGTTACTGTCGGAGGCAAAAACATTTTTGAGCTTTGCTCTATGTCCGTCTCGGATATCCTGTCATTTATCGACTCGCTGAGCTTTTCTGATACGGATGCAAAGATAGCAAAGGATATACTCAAGGAGATACGCTCCCGTCTGAGCTTTTTGGCGAGCGTCGGTCTTGAGTATCTTACACTTTCAAGAAAAGCGGGAACGCTATCGGGAGGAGAAGCGCAGAGAATACGCCTTGCCACACAGATAGGCTCGTCTCTTGTCGGGGTCATGTACGTGCTTGACGAGCCGAGCATAGGTCTTCATCAGAGAGATAACGGAAAGCTCATAGCGACGCTCAAAAAGCTGCGTGACAACGGAAATACGGTCATCGTCGTCGAGCATGACGAGGAGATGATGCTTGAGTCGGATTTTATAGTTGATATAGGACCGGGAGCGGGTATTCACGGCGGACAGGTAGTGGCAAGCGGAACTCCGTCACAGATAATGAAAAGCAAAAATTCCGTGACGGGTGCATATCTCTCGGGCAGAAAAAAGATACCCGTGCCGGATGTGCGTCGAGAGGGAAACGGCAAGTACCTTGAGATAATAGGAGCAAGGCAGAACAATCTGAAAAATATAGATGTAAAGATACCGCTTGGGATGTTCGTATGCGTTACCGGAGTTTCCGGCTCGGGCAAATCCTCGCTTGTCAACATGATACTTCACAGAGCCCTTGCGGCAAAGCTCAACCGTGCCATCACATATCCCGGAGCACATGAGCGCATAGACGGGACAGAGCATCTTGACAAGGTCATTGCGATAGACCAGAGCCCCATCGGACGCACCCCTCGTTCAAATCCTGCGACGTACACGGGGCTGTTCGGCGAGATACGGGAGCTTTTTGCAAAGACGAAGGAGGCAAAGGCAAGAGGCTACAAGTCGGGACGCTTCTCCTTTAACGTCAAGGGAGGCAGATGCGAGGCGTGCGAGGGCGACGGGCTCAAGTGCATCGAGATGCATTTTCTTCCCGATGTGTATGTAAAGTGCGATGTATGTCACGGAAAACGCTACAATCTTGACACTCTCGATATAAAATATAAGGGAAAGAACATCAGCGAGGTGCTCGATATGACGGTAGAGGAGGGGCTGCCCTTCTTTGACGGAATACCGTCTATATCGAAAAAACTGCAGACTCTGTACGACGTGGGGCTTGGATACGTGTCGATAGGTCAGTCCTCTACCACGCTGTCGGGAGGAGAGGCGCAAAGAGTCAAGCTTGCGACAGAGCTGTCAAAGAAGAGCACGGGCAGGACCGTATATATCCTTGACGAGCCTACGACGGGTCTTCATTCCGATGACGTCGCAAAGCTGCTCGGAATGCTGTCACGTCTTGTAGATAACGGAAACTCGGTCATAGTCATAGAGCACAATCTTGATGTTATAAAAAATGCAGATTACATCATAGACATGGGACCCGAGGGTGGCTGCGGCGGCGGTACGGTCGTTGCGTGCGGCACACCCGAGCAGGTATCTCAGTGTGAGAGCTCGTATACAGGCAGATATCTCAAGGACGTGCTGTCCTGATAAAACAGAAAAATCGGGTAAAAGTCTCGTGCCGAGGCTTATACCCGATTTTTATCGTATATGAAATTGCACGTATTCTCACTCGCCCTTTTGTACGGCTTCTGTAACAGAAAAACAACGATAGGCGGGAGGACGGGTGCGGGCACTGCCCGCTTTTTACTTTCTTTCCTGCTTGAAAAATTGATACAGATAGCAGGGTATCATTCCGTTGTAGAGCTTTTTTACCTTGTCGGCACGTTTGCCGTAAAGCCGCTCAAAATTCTCGACAGAGCTGAGAACATATATTTGCCACGGTGCGAGCGCTCTGAAGGTAGCTCCTATATCACGGTACAGCGCTTGAACTTCCGTCTCGGTCATCAGCCGCTCGCCGTAGGGGGGATTTGTGACAATACTGCCACGCACGTCAGGCTTTTTTATTTTTCTTGCATCATATTTAAATATATGAAGAATATCCGACACGCCTGCCCGTGCGGCATTCGCTTCGGCTATTTTGATGCAGTTATCGTCTATGTCCGAGGCATAAGCGCAAAAAGACGTTTTCTTTATCTTTGAAAATGCGAGCTCTCGCTGGTTGTCCCATGTTTTTTTTGGTATTTGTGAAAAGGACTCGGAGGCAAACGAACGGTGAAGCCCCGGAGATATGCCCGCCATTATCATTGCCGCCTCGATAGCTATCGTACCCGAGCCTGCAAACGGGTCCCACAACAGCACATTTTCTCTCGGTCGGGAGGTGAGAGCGAGCGCCGCCGCCAAGGTCTCACGCAAGGGTGCGGCATTTGCCTCCGTTCTATAGCCTCTTTTATGAAGCGGCACGCCGCTTGTGTCTATCATCAGAGTTGCCATGTCCTTCAGTATAAAAAACTCGACCTGATATTTTACGCCCTCTTCCTTGAACCACGAAATATTATATTCATCCTCAAGACGCTGTGCAATGGCTTTTTTGATGATCTTCTGACAGTCGGGTACCGAGAACAGCTTGCTTTTTATCGAATGACCCTTTACGGGGAAAGCATCGTTTTTTCCTATCCATTGCTCCCATGCAATACTCTTTGTACCGTCGAAAAGCTCGCTGAAGCTCGTAGCGCGAAACTGTCCGAGCCTGATGTATATCCTTTCCGCAAGGCGCAGAGAAATATTGCATTTTGCTATTGCATCAATATCAGCCGAAAAGCTGACTCTGCCGTCAATAGTTTCGGTTTTCTTGTATCCGAGTGCTTCTATCTCTTCTCCGAGCTGTTTTTCCAGCCCGAACAGACAAGTTGCGGTAAGTGTAATTTTCATATCAAATTCCTTATTGTTTTTTATCCACAATGTATTATAATAGATGACCCGATATGTTGTCAAGAAAAACAAAAGCAAAAGCTGTGAAAACTTGACAAACGGTAAATTGTATGATATACTCATATGTCGGTTAGTCTGAGCTAACACACATGAGAGGTTGACTCTATTGCTTATTGTCGGCACGACTGACCGAAAAAATGAAGGCAGGACGGTAAAATGTACAAAATTACACTGAATATCGAGGGAATGGCTTGCGGAATGTGCGAGGCACATATGAACGATGCGATAAGAGCGGCTTTTGCCGCACGGAAGGTTACTTCTTCTCATGTAAAGAAACAGACCGTGATCATCGCCGAAAATGATATTGACGATGCAAAGCTCGCCGAAACGGTAAAGAGTACGGGTTATCAGCTCACGGGCATCACAAGGGAGCCTTATGAAAAGAAGGGCTTGCTCGGGATATTTAAAAAATAAGAGGCATGCTGTGTAAACACACCGCAATAACAAACAAAAAAAGAATAACAGAACAATACCCAACGGCTGACGTGTCAGCCGTTGGGTATTGTTTTTATACCGAATTGCCGTATGCTCCGATCCTCAGCCTCGAAATTAAAATTATCGACAAATAAACAGTCTCACCGCTGATTGACAAAAGATACTGTGCGTGGTACAATATAACGATAAGGAGGTGCGTTTATGGCTGATATCGACCGTGACAGCTTTTGGGATATTCAAAAGCTCGTCCCAAAGGCTAAGAAGATAAGAAAAGTAGGTTTTGATACTTCGTGCGTTGATATTTCAGACGACGCACAACAAAATACGTACGACCCATCTGATGCACATAATGACGGGGCGCAGACGAGGCTGACTGCGGCAAGACCGAGCGTTTCGGAACAGAGGAGTGAGCTTGTGTGCGAGTATTCTCCCGACAACGCCTTTATAAAAAAGGTGAGTGTGTTTTCTCAGTCGGGCGGTTACAAATACTATGAGGATTTTGAGAGGGCTATGCACAAATATCTGCGCCTTACTGTAAAGGAGGCGGAGCGTGTGCCGTTTTTTTCGTATGTGCCGCAATACTCACAGCTGTCGTCGGGGCGGCTTGCATGGTATTTATACTGGCGCTCGGGCTGCCGTCGGCGTGAATATATGCCGACAGATTTTTCCTATGTGCTGCTGTATGTGTTTGAGCTTCTCAATTTTGCAGAGCCGAGACACCCCGAGCGCATAGCAGAGGAGCTGTGCTCGCTTTGGAAGGCATACAGGGGTGAGTTTTGGCAGCTAGATAAATATATGCCCGACTGGGTGTGCGATTATTGCCTTGTGCATAGGGTAAAGCTGCCGTACGGGCTGATATCCGATTTTGTGTTTGACGTGCTCGGTAACTCGTCATTGCGTGAGTTTTATCTCGGTGAGGAGGCGGCGGATGCGGTCGGATGTGCCCGTGCGCTTGTTTTGAGCACATCAAGCTACAATTACAGAAAAAGCAAATTTTACACCCCTGAGTACAGGGAGCTTTTTGATACGCATATCCCAAGTGCCGCCGAGCAGGCACTCGGGATGTCGGCGCAAAAAATACAGGACGGAGAGCAAGAGAGTGCATTTTCTTTTGTAAAAAGAGACGTATACGTTGGAGCGCTGTGCACATCAACTGCAAAAAGGACTCTTTTGATAGAATACCGCCACATAACACGGCAGGGTGCGCTTCGCACCGAGGCGAGCCTTGCCGTCAAGTACGCCGAAAACAAGCTCCGAGCCGTACTCGGCATAAAGAGCCGCCTCTCAACGACGGGGATAAGCGAGCAGACAAAGAAAAAAACAGACGAATATTTTGCACAGGTATTTGGTGAGAGGCAAAAAACGGAAAAGGCACAGCGGTCGGCAGAGCCGGATTACATGGCATATTACGACAGTCCCGTGAAAGGGCTTGAATATGAGCGTGCGGCAAAAATAGAGCTGAGCTCATGGGAGACGGCGGCACTTATGGCGGAGAGCTTTGACGGTGAAGAGGAGTGCGGCGGATGCGGTGAACAAGAGCACCGTGAGCAGCAATACTTTTTTGAGGACTCTGCCGAAAAAGAACCGCAAACGCAAATTGAGCAAGCGGAGCAGGGAACAAATACGCAAATGTTTACTTTTACCGATGTGTCGGCGGCGGGGCTGTATTTTTCTGCGGCGGAGTCGGTCGGCGGGGAAGAAGGCGGTGAGGCGGATGAGTATACCGCACTCTTTGAGTCGCTTGATGCGGATGCGGCGGACACCCTTGCGCTTATCGTGCAAAAACAGCAGCAAGAGGCGCAGAGGCGGCTGACGGCAAAGGGAGTATTTTTATCAAGCGTATGCGAAAGGATAAATTCTGCCGCACTTGATATATTGGCAGATATACTGATAGAATGCGAGGACGGGGAATACTATGTTTTACCCGATTATGAGAGTGAGGTAATAAAATGGCTCAAAATATAACAGGCGCACATCAGATGAAAATTCCGAGACGGATACTCAATTCCGTGCTGACATCGCTTAGCAGCGGCGTAGTTCCCCGTACCGGTGCGCCGTATATAGCGATAGGCAGACAAAAGGAGATAGCGTCTCTGCTCTCAGATCTTCAGATAACCTCCGAGGGCGGAAGCGCAATGCGCTTTATCATAGGCAGGTACGGAAGCGGAAAGAGCTTTCTTTTACAGCTTATCCGAGGATATTGCACGGAGCAGGGGTTTGTATGCATGGACGCAGACCTGTCTCCCGAGCGGCGTCTGTACGGAAGCGGCGGCAGCGGTGTTGCGACATATAGAGAATTGATAAAAAATATGTCAACGAAGTCATCCCCCGACGGCGGTGCTCTTCACTCTATTATTGAAAGACAGCTTTCGGCTGCACGCCAAGAGGCGGCGATGGGCGGCATAGGCACAGACTCGGAAAACCATGTAGAGGCTGTGCAGGATATCATACGCCGACAGCTGAAGGAGCTCAGACTATCTGTCGGCGGCTTTGACTTTTGCGAGGTGCTCGCCAGATATTTTTCGTCGCTGATGAACGAGGACGACTCACAGACGGCGGCGTGTCTGCGGTGGCTGAGAGGGGAATATTCCACCAAGAGCGAGGCAAAGCGTGCACTCGGCTTTTCGGTAAGCTGTGTTCCCGATGACGACAACTGGTACGATTTTGTCAAGCTGTGGGCTGTCTACAGCCGTATATGCGGCTACAAGGGGCTGGTGGTCATGCTTGACGAATGTGTAAATCTTTACAAGATTACCAACCGTATTTCAAGAGAGAACAATTACGAAAAGCTGCTGTCGATGTTCAATGACACACTCAGCGCAAGGGCGACGGGGCTGATGATGCTTTTTTGCGGAACGCCTCAGTTTCTTGAGGACAGCCGCAGAGGGCTTTTCGGATATGAGGCTCTTCGCTCAAGACTGTGCGACAGCCGTTTTGCGACAGCGGATGTCGAAAGCGTAAACGGACCCGTGATACGTCTGCGGCGTCTGTCCGATGACGAGATGTTTGCATTGATCTTGCGTGTCAAGGCACTGCATGCACAGCTTTATCCGAATTCTCCCGAGATATCCCCCGAGCAGGCTGAGCGCTTTTACCGTGTGTGCAACAGCCGTGCGGGAGCATCCGAGATGCTGACCCCGAGAGAGATGATAAGGGACTTTTTATATGTGCTTGACACTCTGCGGGACAATCCTACGCTCAGCTTTGACGCTTTGATAGGGTATAGAACGGAGAACGAGGGTAAGAGTGCTGCAGGTGAGTCAGGTACGGCATATACTTCGGCTCAAGCGAATATGACAGCGGGGTATGTGAGCACAAATGAGCGTGTCAGACCTTCTCCCGAGGATATAGAGATATAAAAAACAGAGCAAAAGGAGCGTGAGCGTAAGTGAGCGAGGCAGACCGTGTTTTTGACAGATTTCCAGATTTTATAAAAGAATATATCTTCTCGCACGGCTGGGAGGAGCTTCGCAGGGTGCAGATAGAGGCGGCAAAGACGGTCTTTTATACCGACCGCAATCTTTTGCTGACCTCCTCAACTGCATCGGGCAAGACCGAGGCGGCTTTTTTCCCCGTTTTGTCCGAGATATACAATAACCCCTCAAAGAGCATAGCGATCCTTTACATAGCACCGCTTAAATCCTTGATAAACGATCAGTTTGACCGTATGGATCAGCTTCTTTCGGATGCGGGCATTCCCGTATGCCATTGGCACGGGGACGTCGGAATGTCGCACAAGGAAAAGCTGCTTAAAAGCCCGAGCGGAATTTTGCAGATAACCCCCGAGTCGCTTGAAAGTATGCTTATCAACCGTTCAAACGATATTCCAAGGCTGTTCGGGGATCTTCGCTATGTGATAATAGACGAGATACACACTCTGACGGGCAGTGACAGAGGAAACCAGATAATATGCCAGCTTTGCCGTATAGCCGAGAAGATAGGCTATCATCCGAGACGTATTGGGCTGAGCGCCACCATAGGCGACGTGCAAAAGGCGGCGGCGTGGCTCGGTGCGGGAAGCGGCAGAGAAACGGATATCCCGAGCCTTACACAGGAGAAGATACGGTGGCGGCTGGGGCTTGAGCATTTTTATGCGACCGACAGAGAGGCTGTCCGTGACAAGAGCAAAGAGGCGAAGACGGACGCAACGCAAAAGCGTGATGAGGCTGTCGATGTATCCGATACGGGCGATGCTCCGACAAAAGCGGCGGAGCGCTCTGACGGTCGGAGCGACGAGGCAAAGGAGGAGGGGGACGAGGGCTCGTATTCAATGCTTGACGCAGGCTACGAGTATCTGTACGACTGTGTGTACGGCAAGCGTGCGCTCGTTTTTTCAAACTCGAGAGAGGAGACTGAGTATGTCACGGCGACGCTCCGCCAGATATGCCGATACCGCGGAGACGAGGATGTGTTTTTAATACATCACGGAAATATCAGTGCGGCACTCAGAGAGCAAGCCGAGATAATGATGAAGCGCAAGGACGTAAACGCAGTTACCTGCGCCACCGTCACAATGGAGCTTGGAATAGATATCGGCAGGCTTGAGCGTGTGGCTCAGGTAGGTGCGCCCAACAGCGTTTCGAACTTCTTGCAGAGGCTCGGACGAAGCGGCAGACGTGGCTCGCCTCCCGAGATGATGATGGTCTTCAGAGAAGAGGAGCCGCTTCCGAACACCCCTTTGCCTCAGCTTATTCCGTGGGAGCTTTTGCGTGCCGTTGCGGTGATACAGCTGTATATAGAGGAGCGTTTTATCGAGCCGCCTTCGGAGAAAAAGCTGCCCTTTTCGCTAGCCTTTCAGCAGACGCTGAGTATTCTTATGTCATCGGGCGAGCTTACGCCGAAGGCGCTTGCGCAAAAGCTGCTGTCCCTGCCTGCCTTTGCGAATATGCCCAAGGAAAGCTACAGGGAGCTTCTCATATCTATGATAAAGAGCGACTTTATCGAATTGACCGAGGAGGGCGGACTTATTGTCGGGCTTGGCGGAGAGAGACTGACAAACAGCTTCAAATTTTACGCCGTTTTTGCCGACAGCGAGGATTTTACCGTCAGATGCGGCTCGGACGAGATAGGAACTATTACAACAGCACCTCCCGTCGGTGACAGATTTGCGCTTGCGGGCAGAGTGTGGGAGGTGACTGAGCTTGACATACAAAGGCGGCTCATATATGTAAAGAGCGTTGACGGAAAGATGGAGATATCATGGCCGGGGGACTACGGCGAAATACACACAAAGATACTTTTGCGTATGAAAAAGGCGCTTGTCGAGGATGATGTGATATACCCGTATCTAAAGCCAAACGCCGTATCGAGGCTGAACGAGGCGAGACTGCTTGCAAAACGGGCGGGCATGGAAAGATGCTCTCTTGTGCATCTCGGCGGATTTAGCTGGTGCCTTTTCCCGTGGGTGGGAACGAAGGCGTTTCGGGCTGTTCGCAGGTATTTGACGAAAAACAGCGCAAAATTCGGCATCAGCGGCATTGAGTATCAGGGCTGTGAGTATATAAGCTTCAAGCTCGATGACAATGACGGCGTACGGCTGGCAGAGGCGATATACAGGGATATATCCGAGCATGGAATGGATGCGCATGAGCTTGTGTTTTCATCCGAGTCACCCTCCTATGACAAATATGACGAGCACGTACCGCCGGCACTTTTACGTGATGCTTATGCCGTTGACAGGCTGTGCTGTGAAGAAGCAAGCGAAAGCCTGATGAGGCTGAGAGCGGAGCTGTGCGGCGGCTCTGACGGTACAGATCAAAAACAGAAAGGATATAAAAATGTCAAATAAAATACAAAGCTACTCGCTTACAAAAACGGCGGCGTATATCGGATATGTGGTACAGGCTGTGGTAATAAACTTTTCTCCTATGCTCTTTGTTACGTTTATGTCGGAGTACGGGCTGTCGATAGAGCAGGTATCGTTTCTTGTTACGGCGGCATTTGCCGTTCAGTTTTCGGTGGACTTTCTGTCCGTGTTTCTCATCAGACGCATCAGCTACAGAGCGCTTGCGTGTGTGGCTCATGTGTTGTCGGCAACGGGGCTGATGCTGATGGCATGGCTGCCCGATGTTATGCCTGCGTTTTTAGGACTTATCACGGCGACGGTGCTGTATTCGGCGGGCGGCGGTATTATTGAGGTGATAGCAGGACCCGTCATCGAGTCATGCCCCGCAAAAAACAAGTCGGCGCAGATGAGTCTTTTGCACTCGTTTTACTGCTGGGGGCAGGTGATAACTGTCCTTTTCTCAACGTTGTTTTTTGCTATCTTCGGGCTGTCGGAGTGGCGCACTCTGGCACTTTTGTGGGCGCTTATACCCTTGACGGATCTTGTGCTGTTTTTAATATGTCCCATGAACGTAGCAGAGCAAACGGAGAAAAGCGCATCCTTGCCCAAGCTCTTTCGAAATGCCGATTTTCTCATTATCATGCTGATAATCATGTGCTCGGGCGCCTCCGAGCTTGCCGTAAGCCAATGGGCATCGGCATACTGCGAGACGGGGCTTGGCGTTTCAAAGACCGTGGGGGATATTGCAGGTCCCATGGCATTTGCGCTTTGCATGGGAGGCTCAAGGCTCGTATATTCTCTGTGCGCATCAAGGCTCAAGCTCGAGCGTGTTATGCTTTTGAGCGGATTTTTGTGTGTTGTCGGTTATCTTGTTATAACTCGGTCCGTGTCGCCGATAATAGGTCTTTTCGGCTTTGCGATATGCGGATTTGCCGTCGGGGTGCTCTGGCCGGGTGCCTTCAGCCTTGCGGCAAAGCATGTTGACGGAGGTGCGTCGATGTTTGCCCTGTTGTCCTTCTCGGGTGATGCGGGCTGTACTCTCGGTCCCACTCTTGCGGGACTTTTTGCCGCAATGAAAAGCGACGATATACAGTTCGGCATTGCGTGCGCATCCGTATTTCCTGCAGTTATGTGTGCGGCACTCGTATGCTTGATGCTCAGACTCATGAGCAAAAGAAAAAGCAATGAAAGATAGCCGGTCCGATCTTTTTAAAATATATAAATCACTATTGATTTTATGCACTAAAAAATGTATAATATATAAAATAAGGTAAATATACCTTGTGCCTGCAATTACGCAACGGAGGGCGGAGGATGGAAAAAAGAATACTTGTTATAGGCAGCATTTTTACGGACTTTATTATGCATATAGACAGAGTTCCGCTTGCAAACGAGGTAACGACCGAGTACGGACCGAGAGAGACGGTCGCAGGAGGTGCGGGACTTAATGTTGCTGCCGCTTTTTCAAGGCTCGGTGCCGATACTGTGCTGTGTACAAGAGTAGGCGCGGATACACAGGGAGCGGCTTTGGTGCGTGCTCTCACAAATTTCGGAATTGATAAGAGATTTGTAAGCGAAGACAGACGGGGCAAGAGCGGCTTTAACGCTGTTATGGCAGAGTCAAACGGTATACTCCGCACGGCATCATACCCGGGTATCGCATACGATATCACGGACAACGATGCGGAGGAGGCAATGACCTGCTATCCCGATGCTGTTTATATGAGTCTGGAGCTTTCCGCAAAGACGATAGTTGCGGCGGCAGACATGGCTGAGGAAAACGGTGTGCCGGTATTTATTGAGGGAGCACCGGCTGACACGAGATTTCCGTTTTCGAGACTGCCTAGGCTCGAGGCGTTTATATGCAATGCAGAGCAAACATATACATATACCAAGATAATGCCTGATACGCTTGATAACTGTCTGCGGGCGGCGCTCAAGCTCTCGGGTATGGTCGATGCAAAGCACTATATAATAAAGCTCGGCGACCGAGGCTGTTATACATATGACGGAACGTATCAGCACATATGTCCTGCACAGACCGTAGAGATAATAGACAAGAGAGGTGCAGGTGAGGTGTTCAGTGCGGCGGTCACGCTCGGTTATCTTGAGAGCGGAGATATTGAGGGCGCTATGAGATATGCAAACGTGGCGAGTGCTGTTGCGATGTGTAAGATAGGAAAATGCTCCTCTTACCCTACCAACGCCGAGATAGAGAAGTTTTTAAAAGAACATGAGCTTAGCTAAAAATATATATGATGCCGGCTATGAGGCTATAGCGGTAGCTGGTCCCACGGCATCGGGCAAAACGTCGCTGGCTATAGAGCTTGCAAGGCGGCTCGGCGGTGAGATAATATCATGCGACTCTATGCAGATATACAAGGGCATGGACATAGCTACGGCAAAGGCAACGGATAAAGAGCGTGCGGCAGTACCGCATCATCTCATAGATATCTGCCCCCTGTCGGTAAATTACAGTGCGGCGGATTACGTGTCTGACGCAACGAAGGCGGCAAGAGATATCATTGGGAGAGGAAGATTGCCCGTTTTTTGCGGCGGTACGGGTCTGTATCTCGAGAGCGTGATGAGAGGAGAATATCCGCAGAGTGCCGAGTCTGACACGGCATTGCGTGAGCAGCTGCTTTTGTATGCTTCAGAGCACGGAAACGATGCGCTGCACGATATGCTTCGGAGCATTGACCCCGTATCAGCCGACGCTATACATAAAAATAATATAAAGCGTGTCGTGCGTGCGATAGAAATAGCAAAAGGCTCCGGAATTACCAAAACGGAGCTTGACGGCAGGCACAGAGAGTTTCGGGGACTCAAAGTTTTTGCGGTGTGTCTTTGCTTTGAGCAGAGGCAGCTGTTATATTCGAGAATAGACAATAGAGTGGAGGAAATGGTAAAGTCGGGGCTGTGCGAGGAGCTTGAGCAGCTCATGCGTGACCCGCATTTTCTCTCCAACAAAACAGCAATTCAGGCGATAGGCTATAAGGAATTTTTTGCGTATATCCGAGGCGATGCGACGCTCGAGGAGTGCAAGGAACAGTTAAAAACTGCGACACGAAGGTATGCAAAACGGCAGCTCACATGGTTTCGGGGCCGTGATTATGTACATTGTCTGTATGCCGACAGAGACGGCAAGGTCAAGGATGTCAAGGGGCTGGCAGATGAATTTACCGAGCTTTTGCGCTCGGCAAAACGTGTCTGATCTCTCATTCTATGATAAGCTGCCCCCCCTTTTTTGGTCGGCTGTATTGATTATATGGTGATTTTATGGATGTAAAATACTTAAAGCAGGTGTTGCTCGGCTTTTTGTCGGTGGTGCTTGTGTTAGCGCTTTTTTGCTATGTTGTATATCATCTGACAAACGGGTTTAGTGTCAGCATCGGTACTTCCCCTGCGCTCATGGGAGAATATTATGACAAGACGGATGCCGAAGCGTATGTTTTTCGCCATGAGAGCGTGATAGACTCCGAGTATTCGGGCACGGTCAATTACAATGTCTACGACGGGGAAAAATCGGGCAAAGGACTGTGCGTTGCTACCGTGTACAAAAGCGGAAGCGAGCAGGAGCTTACCGCTCGGATGATAGAGATAGACAGCAAAATAGAGCTTCTTGAAAATTCAAATATATCCGACAACGTGTCGGTGTCGGACACTAAGTCGACAGACGACGAGATACAGCGGTACATCGATGAAATGTTTGTAAGCAAGCGGGACGGCAATTATGCGGCGGCGGGCAACCGCTCGTCGGAGCTTCTCATATCGCTTAACCGCCGTGAGCTTATAGTTTCGTCGAGGACGAGCTATGACGAGCAGATAAAGGAGCTCAAGGCTCAGAGGCAGGTGCTCGCATCTCAGCTTTCGGGTGAAAACGAGAGGATATATCTGAGCGAGAGCGGTTATTTTTATTATGAGTGCGACGGGTATGAAAATATATTTTCCCCCTCACTTCTCTTCGATATGACACCGAGCGGATTTGACGCTTTGCTCTCCCGCAGCCCCGACAGTACCGACAGCGTCGGCAAAAACGTCACAAGTCAGAAATGGTACATAGCGCTCAAGCTCGACCGTACCGATATCGGGATATATGAGCCGGGGAATGTATATAAAATAGCGTTCAACGATTACAGCGGGCTTTATGTTGACATGACGCTTGAGCGTATGAGCACCGAGGCATCCGAGGCATTGCTCGTATTCTCTTCAAACGATATGCCCGACGGCTTTGCGTATGAGCGCAGTCAAAGCGTGAGTATAATAAACGAAGAATTTGAGGGTCTGCGCTTTCCTCTGTCTGCGCTGAGAATAAACGGCGGTGTCGAGGGCGTGTACGTTCTTTACGGCAACACCGTGTTTTTCAGAGTTGCAGAGGTGCTTGGAAGTGAAAACGGCTATGCTTATGTCAGCACCGACACCGAGAGCTACGTTGTGAGCGAGGCTGACGAAAACGGAGAGGGAGCGGTCGTGTGGTCTGCTGTTTCTCTTTACGATGAGGTAATAGTTTCGGGAACGGGGCTGTACCACGGAATGATAGTTAATTAACGGGTTAGGTATTATGCGGGATTTTTCATATATCGAAAAGAACATAAAAGAAATAAAAGAAGAAATAGAAAAGGCACAGCGCACATCTCCCTACAAGGGAGAGATAACGCTGCTGCTTGCCACGAAATATGCGAGCGCCGAGGAGATAAATGCGGCGGCGGCATACGGTATAACGGATATCGGTGAGAACAGAGTCCAACAGCTGCTGGAAAAGTACGATAAGCTCGACCGTGACAAGCTCAATATCCATTTTATAGGAAGCTTGCAGAAAAACAAGGTAAAGTACATCGTCGATAAGGTGTGCATGATACACTCTCTTGACAGTATAGAGCTTGCCCGAGAGATAGACAAGAGATGCGCCATGATAGACAAGGTCATGGATGTTTTGGTCGAGGTCAACATCGGAGAGGAAGAAGCAAAGGGGGGAGTGAGCCCCTCTGAAATATGCGATTTTGTAGAAAAACTGTCGGAGTTTGAGCACATCTGTGTCAGGGGAATTATGACAATGGCGCCAAAGTGTGAGAAAAAAGAGGAATTTACAAAATATTTTAGAGAAACTTATTCGAT
Source organism: Eubacteriales bacterium (assembly GCA_045120955.1). Classification (GTDB taxonomy): domain Bacteria; phylum Bacillota; class Clostridia; order Oscillospirales; family CAG-272; genus JAZMZS01. The sequence goes on from JBGVFH010000068.1 coordinate 43,615, forward strand.
TTTTCTTGACATTTCACGCAAAAAACTACATAATATAAGTAGGACTGTCTTGTCGATGGGAATGAGTGACAGCTATACCGTTGCGGTGAGCGAGGGAGCTACACTTGTGCGTGTCGGAAGGGCGGCATTTCAAAAGTAAAAAATAAATTATACATACAGTTTTTTGGAGGAATTTTTAAAATGGGACTTAAAGATTTAATGCAGAAATTCACATCGGGCTCTGACAACGATTATGATGGATACGATCCGTATTACGACGATAACGATCCGGCAGAAAACATGGACGAGCTCATGGGCGTTCCCGCACAGGAATCGACAGAGACATATGCACAGCCTGCAGATACATATACACACACAGCTCGTCCCCAGAACAATATGAACATTTCCGGCAGCGCTATTGAGCTTAAGGTAGTAAAGCCCGAATCATACAAGAATGCTTCTCAGATAGCTGACCACCTTCTCAACGGCAGAACAGTCGTTCTCAACCTTGAAAACACAAACAAGGAAACAGCACGCCGTCTTATAGATTTTCTCACAGGTGCCGCATATGCTATCGGAGGAGATATCAAGAAAGTCTCCAACAATACATACGTGATCACCCCCGGTGACAGCGTTGCGGTTTCCGGCGACCAGCTCAAGTCTGATACGAAGCCTGCCCCCGAGGCAAAAGAGGACAGCTCGGAATATTTTGAGCTTTGATAAGAGATTTTTCATTTATCCATAATATGCCCGTTACCTCTCAACAACGGTAACGGGCTGTTGCGGTTTAATTTGGTATTTTTCACGCTGTGAGGAGGGAGAATTTGTGGCAGGCGTGGCTTATGTTCTTTACAGCATTTTGTATGTTCTCGGCTTTGTGATGCTGTTGAGGGTGCTTATATCCATGTTTGCACCGACTCCCGACAACCCCGTGCTTTATTTTGTCTGTCTTATAACCGAGCCGTTTGTGTTTCCTGTGCGCCTTGTATTTGATTTTTTCGGTGCGTTTGAGGACGTGCCGTTTGATGCGGCGTTTTTTGTGTCCTATGCGGTCGTATTGCTGTCCGCCGTCTTCTGCAAGGGGATGTGTTGAACATGAGCATAACGGATAAGGAGACCGAATTTCTGTACGCTCGGCTCTCGGATATGGAAAAGGATGCGGACAAGGGAATATTCCGTGTCAGCGGATTTTTCAGTCTTGCACAGCTTTGCAAGGTCAAGCGCTGGCTTGCCTCTGAGGGCGGAAGAGCGAACGTGCGAATTTACGGCGGATATGAAAATGCCGAGCGGGCGAGAGTATATTTTTTCCCCGATTATATGGCAGGGGACGGCAGCAGTCCGAGCGTGCTTCTCGGGGACTACGGCTATGAGGATCCCACGGCGGTACTGAAAATTTCGGCAAGCGGCTTCAGAGCTTTGACCCACAGAGATTTTATGGGCTCGATACTTTCGCTCGGTATAGAGCGGGACGTTATCGGGGACATAGTTGTCACGGATGAATATACCGCATATGTATTTTGTTGCCGCACTATATCCGATTTTATCATATCGGGGCTGAAAAAGGTGGCAAACGATGCCGTGAAGGTAGAAGAGTGCGAGGCTCCTGGCGGGGAGTTCGGAGAGAGAAAGTTTGAGCAGATACGGGATACCGTAGCGTCTTGCAGGCTTGATGCCGTGGTGGCGGCTGTATGTAATCTGTCGAGGGATGCGGCGAAAAAGCTCGTTTGCAGCGGCATATGCGAATTGAATTATGAGCAGTGCGGCACACCCGATACGGAGCTGAAGCTCGGTGATGTTTTCAGCGTGAGAGGAAAGGGAAAATACAAGCTTCACTCCTTTGACGGGGAGAACGCAAGAGGGCGTCTTCGCATTACGGTGCACAAATATATCTGAAAAAAGGAAGGAAAAGTATGCTTTCTGAGGATATTATCAATTATGACTTTCCGCGTGCGTTCAAAGGGTACGCCGTAGAGCAGGTAGATGAATATATAGACGCTCTCATTGCGATGTATCAACAGCTTTCAAGCGAGAATGAGGAGCTTTCCCGCCGTGTTGCGGAGCTTGACTCACAGCTCAAAGAAAAGCAGGAGACGGTCGATACTGCAAATGAGGTCATCGCAGAGAGGGACAGGATAGTTGCAGATGCGGCGGAGACGGCGCAAAAGGAGCTTTCCGAGTCGAAGCAAAAGGCGCACGAATATATGGTAAACGCCGAGAATACAGCACGCAGATTGCTCGAGGAGGCAAAGAGCAGAGCTGAGAGCATCGGGCGGGAAGCTGAGGACGTGAAGGCGGCTGCCGACGAGGCGGCGAAAAAAACAGCCTCGGATGCTATGGAAGAGGCAAAAAAACTGATAAAAGTAACCAAGCTTAACTGTGTAAAGCGGCTCTGCGAATGTGACGAAAGGGTTGCCGAGGCACAGCGGGAATATGACGCTTTGATAAAGAAGGCGGCTGATTTCAAGGCGATGCTTTTTGAGCAGTACAGCTCTCAGATACTCAGTATAGAAAATCTCGAGGTGCCCGAGCCTGCAGTAAAAACGCAGGAAAAAGCATCATCTGTGCATACGGTGACACACACCGAGGAGCTTTCGCATAACGAAAATGTGCTCGGGGATACCGACGGGGACGGCGGTGATAAGAACGCACTCGAGCATACCGACGGGGATGACGCCGATAAAAGCGCACCCGAGCATAGTGCGGAGAATGCCGATGTTGGTGACGAGGCACGGCTCGGTATGACAGCACAGGCTGCACAGCAGAGTGCGGAGGAAGATGAGCCGACAGCTCCGGATACTGTCGATAACAGCCCTTTTGACGGTGCTGACTGCACCGTGAAAACGGAAGACGAAAGCACACCCGAGCAGTCAGCACCTCCCATTGACGGAGAGGCTGAGCTTCGCGAGGCTTTGCTCGGCGGTTGTGAAAAGACAGAAACGCAGAGCGCAAATGTACAGCCGGCGGCTCAGACATATTTGGAAAAGAGCGGCGAGCATGGCAGACCGAAAAGAGGGTCTGAATATGCAAAGAGCACATCTTACACCGGATTTGCCGTTGAGACAGAGCACAGCGGACAGGTGCATTATGACAGCACCAATATCCGCAGCGTGAACAAAAAGCTCGACGACATCATTAGAGGAAAAGGCAAAGAGAATACAACGGGAGAGAACAAAGGTGCGTCAATGACACGCAAATTTGATTTTCTCAAATAAAGTTGACTCTTTTAATAATAAATAAAATTAGTGAAATATCGCTATTAAGTTTAAGGAGAAAAAAATGGCAGAAGACTATACCAGCACCCTAAATCTTCCGAAAACAGACTTCCCCATGAGAGCGAACCTGCCTCAGAGAGAGCCTGAGATGCAAAAGGCTGCGGAGGATAACAAAATATACGAAAAGATGCTCAAGAAGAACGAGGGCAAGCCCATGTTCGTTCTTCACGACGGCCCTCCTTTCTCAAACGGTAATATCCATATGGGAACGGCAATGAACAAGATACTCAAGGACTTTATTATAAAATCGAAGTCCATGATGGGCTACAACGCCCCCTATACTCCCGGCTGGGATAACCACGGTATGCCTATCGAGAGTGCAATTATCAAGCGGACAAAGCTTGACAGAAAGAAGCTCTCCGTGCCTGAGTTCCGCCGCCGCTGCCATGAGTTTGCGCAGAACTTTGTAGATATTCAGATGTCACAGTTCAAGCGTCTCGGCGTGCTCGGTGATTGGGATGCTCCCTACCTTACTATGGCTCCCTCTTTTGAGGCGAGAGAGGTAAAGGTATTCGGAGAGATGTTCCGCAACGGATATATCTACAAGGGACTCAAGCCCGTATATTGGTGCGCTCATGACGAGACAGCACTTGCTGAGGCTGAGATCGAGTACAAGGACGTAGACTGCACATCAATTTATGTAAAGTTCAAGGTAGCTGATGACAAGGGCAAGCTTGCGAGTGTATGCGAGCTTGACAAGACATACTTCATCATCTGGACAACGACTCCCTGGACCCTGCCCGGAAACCAGGCAATAGCGCTTCATCCTTATGACGATTACGTTGTAGTAAAGGCATCCGACGGCAACTTCTATATCCTTGCACAAGCACTGCTTGAAAAGACTATGGCTGCAGGCGGCATTGAAGCATGTCAGACGATGGCGACGATGCGCGGCTGTGAGTTTGAGTACATGACCGCACAGCATCCCTTCCTCGACCGTGAGAGCCTTGTTGTAAATGCGGACTACGTTACTATGGAAAGCGGTACGGGATGCGTTCATACCGCAGGCGGATTTGGTGCTGACGACTATGTTACCAGCCGCAGATATAATATTGATATAATCGTTCCCGTTGATGACAGAGGTTATCAGACAGAGGACGCAGGCAAGTTTGCGGGACTTTTCTATGAGGAGTCAAACGAGGCAATACTCAAGGATATGAAAGAGACAGGAGCGCTTTTCGCTTCTGAGAAGATGACACACTCATATCCTCACTGCTGGAGATGTAAGTCTCCCATCATTTTCCGTGCAACACCTCAGTGGTTCTGCTCGGTAGACGCCTTCAAGGACAAGGCTGTTGCGGCTTGCGACAGCGTTGATTGGATCCCCGCATGGGGCGGCGAGCGTATGACTCAGATGGTGCGTGAACGTGCAGACTGGTGTATCTCCCGTCAGCGTCATTGGGGACTTCCCATTCCCGTATTCTACTGCGAGGATTGCAAGCAGGTAGTATGCACGGAAGAGACGATAAACAAGGTATCCGACATATTCGCAAAGGAGGGCTCAAACGCTTGGTATGAAAAAGAGGCGGCAGAGCTTCTCGGCGAGGGCTTTGTATGTCCTCATTGCGGCGGTGTTCATTTTACAAAGGAAACAGACACGCTCGACGGATGGTTCGACTCGGGCTCTACTCACTTCGCTGTGCTTGAAAACAACGAAAGCGCAAAGTGGCCGGCTGACCTTTATCTTGAGGGTGCCGATCAGTACAGAGGTTGGTTCCAGTCTTCTCTGCTTACTGCCGTAGGAGCAAAGGGAGAGGGTGCACCGTACAAACAGATACTTACTCACGGATGGGTAGTTGACGGCGAGGGTAAGGCAATGCACAAGTCGCTTGGCAACTCTATCGCACCCGAAGAGGTAATAAAGAAATACGGCGCAGATCTTGTCCGTATGTGGGTTGCGTCGAGTGATTACAGAGTTGACGTCAGAGTATCCGACCCGATATTCAAGCAGCTTTCCGAGACTTACAGAAAGATCAGAAACACGTCGAGGATCATCATGGCAAACCTTGAGGGCTTCGATCCCGATACGGACATGGTTTCAAACGACAAGCTCTATGATATCGACAAGTGGGCGATCTCCCGCATAAACAAGCTCACAAAAACGGTAAGAGACGCATATACCTCATACGATTTCCATATCGTATACCATGAGGTAAACAACTTCTGCACCACAGATATGTCAAAGCTCTATATCGACATTACAAAGGACAGACTCTACTGTGAAAAGAAGGATGGCGAGGCTCGCCGCAGTGCGCAGAGTGCTATGTATATCATACTCAATGCACTCACCAGACTCATTGCTCCTATCATAGCTTTCACGAGTGACGAGATATGGCAGGCAATGCCTCATGCAAAAGGCGACAATACCGAGCACGTTCTTCTCAACGATATGCCCGAATATAATGAAAACCTCGGCTTTGATGCTGCAGAGGAGCATTATGACAGACTCTTTGATATCCGTGACGACGTTATGAAGGCGCTCGAGATAGCAAGAGCACAAAAGCTCATCGGAAAGTCTCTTGAGGCAAAGGTAGAGATATATACAGAAAACAAGGAGATATACGATCTTCTTGCGGGCTTCGGTGATGAGCTTGCCGCTATATTTATAGTAAGCGATGTTTCGCTCAAGTGTGAGAGCGTACCTGCCGATGTATTTTCCGAGACTGAGAGCGGTATCGGTGTTGCTGTAACATTGGCTGAGGGCGAGATGTGCGACAGATGCTGGATGCATCATACAAAGGGAGTAAAGACAGAGGACGGATTTATCTGCGAAAGATGTGCTTCCGTTCTCGGAAAGTGATGCTCTCACTTTATTCATAACGATAAATCAAAACAAAAAAGCCGAACGGTAAAAAGCGGTGAAATACTCGCCATTTCCCGATCGGCTTTTGGTTTTATGTACTTTCTCATGACATGAAAGGAAAAAACGGATAAATGATACTGTTACTGTATGCAGCGATAATTTTGGTCGGTGTCGGCTTTGACCAGATGACAAAATATCTCGCTGTTGCAAATCTTGAGATAGACAACTCCCCCGATGTAAAGGTGTGGGAGGGAGTGTTTCATATCCGCTGTATCTCAAATGACGGTGCGGCATTCGGTATGCTCGATGACCACAGGTGGGTATTTATGTCGGTGAGCATTATCGTGATAGCTGTGGTGCTTATATTTATGACGGTAAAGCGCAAAAGCATACCGATATCGCTCGGTATTGCGCTGTCTTTGATAGTATCGGGCGGTATCGGCAACATGATAGACCGAATAGCGCTCGGATATGTCATTGATTTTATATATTTCGTTCCGATAGATTTTCCGTGCTTTAATGTAGCAGACTCGCTTGTGTGCATAGGTGCGGGCATGATGTTTTTGTGTGTACTTTTGCTTGATGATGGAAAAAAGAAAAAGGACACAGCGGCAGAGCCTGTTGCGGATACAGCGGCAGACAGCGCAGGTGAGGTGTCTGACGGCATTGTCACACGCACGGCGGAGGCGGAAGACGGCGCTTTTTCGGTGAGCACCGAGCAGGGCGCTGAGACAAAAAGCGAACAGAGCACAGCAGCTGCCGATACAGAGAGAGGAGAGGGCGGCGGTGAGTGAAAATGAGCGTTTTTACACCGCACTCGCAAACGACAGAGGAAAGCGGCTGGATATATTGCTCTCCGAGTGCTTTGATATCAGCCGCAGTCTTGCGGCAAAGCATATTGACAGCATGGCTGTCACGGTAAACGGTGCGCCGTCTCAGAAAAAATATCAGGTAAAAGAGGGAGATGTGATATCTCTCGTGCTGCCCGAGCTTACGGAATGCTCGGCAGCTGCCGAGCAGATACCGCTTGATATCGTTTATGAGGATAGTGATATTATCGTTGTAAACAAGCCGTCGGGCATGGTCGTTCATCCTGCGGCGGGAAATGAGAGCGGAACGCTTGTAAATGCGCTGTTGTATCATTGCGGCGATACGCTCTCGGGCATAGGCGGCGAGCTTCGCCCGGGGATAGTACACCGCATCGACAAGGACACAAGCGGTCTTATCGTATGCGCCAAAAACGACAGAGCGCACACATCACTTTCCGAACAGATAAAAGAGCACAGCGCACGCAGAGTGTACCGTGCGATAGCGATAGGAAATTTCAAGGAGGACACGGGAACGGTAGATGCACCGATAGGCAGACATCCGAAAGACAGAAAAAAGATGGCTGTTTATAAAAAAGCCGATGCCCCAGCCCATGTAAGAGAAGCTGTCACGCATTACAGAGTGCTTGAGCGCTTCGGGCAGTATACCTATCTTGAGCTTGTGCTTGAAACGGGAAGAACGCACCAGATAAGAGTGCATCTTTCCTCTCTCGGACACAGGATAATGGGAGACGAGGTCTACGGTGTTCCGAACACCCCGTTTGAAAAGAAAAATGCAAAGCTCTTTCAGGGGCAGCTTCTCCATGCAAAGGAGCTTGTCCTGCGCCACCCGACAAGCGGCGAGCAGATGCACTTTGAGTGCGAGCTGCCGCCCGAGTTTGAAGAGATACTTGAAAAGCTCCGAGCAGAAAGAGATAGGTGAAAACAGCGAGGCAGACTCACGGTGATGTGAGCCTGCCTCGTTTTGTGATAAGAGATCATATTCGGTCATACCTGTTTTTCAAAAGGGTTTGGCAAGGCTTCGGGGATGAATTTTTAAAAAAGGCATCCCCGAAATAATATCTCATCTTTTTTTATTCTCTCACAAGTTCTCGATCGCTTCTGCAAGCTCGGCGGCTGTATTTGCAAAAATACAAGCTCCCTCGCTTTCGAGAAATTCCTTCTCTCTAAAGCCCCACAGCACGGAGATACATTTCATTCCCGAATTTTTTGCTGTGTGAACGTCCACCTCGGAGTCACCTACATAGACCGCTTCATCCTTTGTACAGCCGAGCATACCGAGCGCCTTTATTACGGTGTCGGGCGCAGGCTTTTTCTTTATTCCCTCTGCCTCATTTTCGCCTATGGCGACCTCGATATATCCGTCAAAATATCTCTTGCACAGCTCTTTTACCGCTGCATCGAATTTGTTTGATACGACAGCGAGCTTGTAGCCCTTGCTTTTGAGGCTGTCGAGCATTTCAGGGATGTTTTCGTACGGTCCTGTTTTGTCGTACATATGCAGAGCATAATGCTCCTTGAAATATGAAAGGCACGCCTCGTAGTCTTTGTTTTCCTTGCCGTTCGGGAGAGCACGCTCGATGAGCTTTGCCACGCCGTTTCCTACAAAGCGGCATACGGCATCTATTGAGTGCGTAGGATAGCTGAATTTTGTCATTGCGGCGTTTACGCTGTCGGCGAGATCCTCAAGGGAGTTTAGAAGTGTTCCGTCAAGGTCGAATATTACGGCTTTTATGTTATTTTTCATTTTGTTCCTCTTGTTTGTGTTTTTTGCGCTAATATTATACACCGAAAACATAAGAAATGAAAGAACTTTTTCGATATATCTCTGTATATTTTGTATTTTTAGAATATATTTTGTCACAGAGCCTATTGAAAAAAATTAAAACAAATGTTACAATTACATCAACATAACATTTTTATTTGCAGGTGCTTGTATGTACAATAATATTTTGCTTATTCCGGCGCTCAATCCCGATGAAACGTTTATCGAATATGTAAAAGAGCTGCGAGAGGCAGGCTTTCACCGTATAGTTGCGGTGGATGACGGCAGCCGAGCGGAGCTGAAATATATTTTTGAGACTTTGCGTGATAAGTACGGCTGTGACTTGCTCACTCATGAGGTAAATATGGGAAAGGGCAGAGCACTCAAAGACGGTTTTCTGTTTATTGACCAAAAATACGGCGGCTTTGACGATTACAAAGGGGTCATTACCGCAGACTCGGACGGTCAGCATACCGTTGCGGATGTAATAAAGCTCAACTGTCTGCTTGACGGTGCGCAGACACCGACGCTGTTTTTGGGCAGCCGCAATTTTGACCTTGAAATCGTACCTGTAAAAAGCAAAAAGGGCAACAAGATCACCAGCCGAGTGTTCAAACTTTTGTACGGAAAGCACATAGGTGACACTCAGACGGGACTGCGTGCTATCAGCCGACCGCTCGTGTGCGAATATGCCGAGCTTGACGGGGACAGGTTTGAATATGAGATGAATATGCTCATATACGCCACAAGGGAAAAGCATAATATAGTCGAGGAGCCGATACAGACGGTGTACATCAACAATAACAGCGAAACGCATTTCCGTCCGTTTGCCGACTCGTTTAAAATATACAAGCTCATCCTCGGCGGATTTTTGAAATTTACCGTTTCCTCGCTCTTATCAATGCTGCTTGACCAGGGACTTGCAAATCTGCTGTTTTATACCGTCCTTTGCAAAAATCCCATTGCCGCAAAGGCACTTGCGAGGGTAGTATCCGCTGTATTCAATTTTTCTCTCAACCGCCGTGTGGTATTTAAGTCAAAGAACGCTCAAAAGACACAGGCGCTCAGATATGCGGTGCTTGCGGTATGCCAGCTCGTTTTGTCGGCAACGCTTGTCGGCGCACTCACTCTTCTGTTCTCCGATATCGAGTGGCTGTTTACAGTATTCAGCATAGTTGTAGACACGTTGCTTTTTATCATCAGCTACAGAATACAGCAGGCATGGGTGTTTCGAGGGTAAGAATAATTGAGAATAAAAAATTCCGTATGCCTGCTTTATGCGGCATACGGAGATTTTTTGCATTGTTTTCGAAAATGTGCTATACTGTTACCGAGATATTGCGGGTGCAGAGAATAGGAGCTTTATGAAAAAGATCGAGATTAGAGACGGGGTAGATATACAGAGGCTGTGCGATATGGCGGCGCTCAGACTTTCCGAGGAAGAGGCAGAAAAGCTCAAACATGAGCTTGATGCTTTGATCGAGTTTGCCTCCGCTGTGTGCGGGGCAGAGGAGTGCGGGGCGGAGCATGAGACGGTGATACCGGGTGAGCTGTGTGCTGTTTTTCGCAAGGATACGGTGCACAAGGGCTACGACAGAGATGTGATGCTGTCTTCGGCGGCGGCAAAGGACAGAGGCTGTCCGTACGTTCCCAAGGTGATCGAGTGAAAAAATAAGAGGAAATGTCATGAAGGATATAGTAAGGATGTCAGTAGCGGAGCAGAGTGCTGCGCTTTTGGCAAAGGAGCTGTCATCGTATGAGCTTACGGTACAGTATCTTGACAGAATAGACAGCATTGACGGTCGGCTCGGTGCTTTTATCACCGTGTCGGCTGACAGAGCGCTGATGACGGCGAAAGAGGCGGACGAGAGGATAAGGGTCGGATGCAGACGAGGAGTGCTTGACGGTATTCCGTATGCGCTCAAGGACAATATCTGTACTAAGGGACTGCTCACTACCTGCGCATCAAAAATGCTCGGGGATTTTGTTCCCATGTATGATGCGACCGTTGTAAAAAAGCTGAAACAGAGCGGTGCTGTTTTGCTTGGGAAAACGAACATGGACGAGTTTGCTATGGGGTCGGGAAACGAAAATTCCGCCTTCGGCATAACACGCAATCCCTGTGACCTTTCAAGGGTTGCGGGAGGAAGCTCGGGCGGAAGTGCGGCGGCTGTTGCCGCCAATGAGGCGGCGTTTGCGCTCGGCTCGGACACGGGCGGCTCGGTGAGGCTTCCGTCCTCGTTTTGCGGCGTTGTAGGACTAAAGCCCACCTACGGCACGGTGTCACGCTACGGGCTCGTAGCTTTTGCATCCGGTCTTGACGTGATAGGACCTATCTGTAAAAGCGTTTATGACAGCGCATTGGTGTACGAGGCGATAAAGGGCAGGGACGATAGAGATGCAAGCTCGATCGAGCACACAGCAAGCTGTGCCGATGGCATAGACAGGGGCATTGAGGGCATGAGGATAGCGTTGCCGAGAGAGCTGTGCGGCACGGATGCCGACAGCTCGGTAAATGATGCCGTAGACGAGGCGGTAAGGACGCTTTGCGGGCTTGGTGCTCATGTGTGTGAGGTCTCTATGCCGTCGCTTGAATATGCGCTTGCCGTTTATTACATAATATGCACAGCAGAGGCATCGAGCAATCTTGCACGCTATGACGGGGTGAGATACGGCTACCGTACACAGCGGCACACGGAAAGCATTGAGGAATTTTTCGCTTATAATCGGAGCGAGGCGTTCGGCGAGGAGGTCAAGCGCCGTATATTACTCGGAACATTTGTGCTTTCGGAGGGGTACGCACAGCGCTATTATAAAAAAGCACAGCGGCTTCGTGAACGCATCAGATGCGATTTTGACACGCTTTTTTCCGAGTACGATCTCGTTTTGTCCGCTGTGTCACCGACGACAGCCTACGGCATAGGAGAAAAAAGCTCAAGCCCGCTTGACAGTTATAAAAACGATATATATACCGTTTGCGCAAATCTTGCAGGAGTGCCTGCCATCACTTTGCCGTGCGGAGTTGACGGAGACGGTATGCCGATAGGTATGCAGCTGATGTCGGGCAGAGGCAGAGAGGATATCCTTTACCGTGCCGCATACGCCTTTGAGAAAGAGCGTGAGGAGAAAAGCTGTTTGGAGGTGCGCCATGATTTATAAGGGCTATGAGGCTGTGATAGGACTCGAGGTGCATATTGAGCTTGCGACAGAGTCTAAGATATTTTGTTCATGCCCGACCGCTTTTGGTGCTGAGGAAAACACGCAATGCTGTCCCGTGTGCATGGGAATGCCCGGCAGTCTGCCCGTGCTTAACGAAAAGGCGGTGGAGCTTGCCGTTACGGCGGGGCTTGCTGCAAACTGCAGGATAAATGAATACTCACGTCAGGACAGGAAAAATTACTTTTATCCCGACCTGCCAAAGGCATATCAGATATCGCAGTATGATATACCGTTGTGCGAGGACGGGTGGCTTATGATAGATACGGAGGACGGCAAACGCCGCATCGGAATTACACGAATTCATATCGAGGAGGATGCGGGCAAGCTTATACACGAGGGCGGGCGCACCTATATTGACTACAACAGATGCGGTGTGCCGCTTGTTGAGGTGGTATCCGAGCCGGATATAAGAAGCTCTGAGGAGGCAGTCTCATATTTGCGGCTTTTGCGCTCAAATATGCTTTTTGCGGGCGTATCGAGCTGTAAGATGAACGAAGGCAAAATGCGGTGTGATGTCAATATTTCGGTGAGAAAGTGCGGTGAGCGTGCGCTCGGGACACGCACCGAGATAAAAAATCTGAATTCTTTTACAAATGTCGCAGCGGCAATAGAGGAGGAGTTTCGCCGTCAGGTCGATGTTATCGAGGCGGGAGGTGTCATTGTTCAGCAGACCTTGCGCCATGATGCGGACAGCGGCAAAAACTTATTTATGCGAACAAAGGAAAATGCATACGGCTACCGCTATTTCAGAGATCCTGACCTTCCGCCCGTGGTGATAAGCAAGGAGAAGATCGAGTCTCTCAGACAGCGACTGCCCATGATGGCGGCAAAGAGGAAAGAAATGTATGAAAAAAAGTACGGTCTGTCCTCTCCGGATGCCGATGTGCTGACTCAGACACCCGAGGTGGCTGAGTATTTTGAGCGTGCGGCAAGCTTGAGCCGAGCACCGAGATACTGCGCAAATCTGATAATAGGAGAGTTGCTCAGATTGACGGAGGGCGAAGAACTACACAGATGCATATCTGCCGAGCATATGGCAGAGCTGTCCGACCTTGCAGAGTGCGGGTATATCAACAGCACTACGGCAAAAAAGCTGGTAAAGCTTCTGTGCGGTTGCGGCATATCGCCTCTTGATTATGTAAACGAGCATAGCATGAGGCAGATAAACGATGCCGAGCTTATCTCAGAATATGCAAGGCGTGCAATAAAGCAAAACCCAAAGTCTGTCGAGGACTATAAAAAGGGAAAGACAAATGCAAAAAAAGCTATATCAGGGGCTGTCATGAGAGAAAGCGGCGGATATGTAAACCCGCTTATACTTGAAAAAGTGCTCGCAGAGCTGCTATAAATAGCGAAAAACAATAAATATTTGTTAATTTTGTTTACAAAGCTGAGAAAAAGTGGTATACTTATAGGTAAATAGGCAAAGGTTTGAATTTTTTAGACAAATGAAAAGATCGCTTGCATACAAACGAAAGCATACGGCAATAAAATATGTAACGCTTTTCTGTGTGCTTGTATTGCTGCTGCTCACGTTTTTCGGTTGCGGCAATAATGCGGCACGCAACGGCGAGGGAATTTTGCGTGTGCATTATCTCGACGTAGGACAGTCGGACTGCGCTTTTGTTGAGTTCTCCGATGATTTTACGATGCTCGTCGATGCGTCAGACTCGGAGCACGCAGAGCTTGTATGCGATTATATACGGGCGCTTGGGCACAGCGATATAGACGTAATCGTGCTCACACATCCCCACTCGGACCATGTCGGCGGTGCGGAGACTATAATAGATGAGTTTGAGACGGGTGTAATTTATATGACGGATATTTCCGCATACTCGGCGGAATATGAGAGCCTTTGCTCTCTCATAGAGAAAGAACAAATATCGGTCATCGAGGCAGAGCGGGGAGTTTTATTTGAGCTTGGACAGGCTATGTGCAGCTTTATCTCTCCGTCGAAAAACGACAGCTACGAAGGGGAAAACGATATGAGCGCCGTTTTGCGCATAGAGTACGGCGAGAGGGCGTTTCTCTTTATGGGAGACTGTGAAGAGGATGCCGAGAACGGTATTCTTGACAGCAAAAGCAAGGTAAAAGCCGACGTTGTAAAAGTAGGGCATCACGGGAGCAACAGCTCATCAACGCAAAAATTTATCAAGGCGACGGGTGCGGGGTACGCTGTGATATCCTGCGGAGCCGACAATGACTACGGGCATCCGTCCGTGTATGCCGTAGACAGATGGCAGAGCGCAGGTGCACGGGTCTTTCGCACGGACATAAATTCTACGGTTGCCGCCGTGACCGACGGTGCGGAGCTTTTTGTCGGGGAAGCGAAGGACAGCTCGTTTTGGGACAGCGTGCACTTTGATGGATATTTGAGTGAAGGCGAGAGCGAGGGTACGGCTGAGAGCAGTCAGAGGATACTGTGGGTTCTCAACACAGAGAGCCACACGATACATACGCCGAGCTGCTATTTGGCGGCGAGGCTCACGGAAAAAGTAAGGGAAGATTCCGCCGCAGATATTGAGCTGCTTGAGGCGGAGGGGTACCGCAGATGTGAGCGGTGCTTTAAATAGCAGGTGTGAGGTCTATATGGAAAAAGAAAAGCTTGATAGAATAAATTTTTTGGCACGCAAGTCCCGTTCAGAAGGACTGAGCGAAGAAGAAAGAGCGGAGCAGGCGGCGCTGAGGCAGGAATATATTATTGAATTTCGTGCCTCGATGACGGGTATACTTGATAACACCTACATTCAGCGAGAAAACGGTGATAGAGAAAGGCTCAAGCGCAACAAAAAGGAAGAAGAAAATGGCTAAGATATCGTGGAGAGGCGGAGCGCTGATAGCACCGCTTCCGCCTGTGATGGTCTCGTGCGGTAAGGACGAGGGAAAAAACATCGTTACGGTGGCGTGGACGGGAATTATCAACACCGTACCGCCAAAGACATATATTTCACTCAGACCGAGCAGACATTCATACAATATAATAAAAGAGAGCGGAGAATTTGTCATAAACCTTACGCCGGCATCACTTGTTCGGGCGGCGGATTATTGCGGAATGTATACCGGAGCTAAAAAGGATAAATTCAAGGAATGTGCATTGACAGCGGAGCCGTGCGAGGTCGTGGACTGCGTTTCCATTGCCGAGTGTCCTCTTTCGCTTGAGTGCAGGGTCACGGGCGTAAAGGCTATAGGCACGCATGATATGTTCGAGGCGGACATAGTCGGGGTGCGGGTAGAGGAGAGCCTGCTTGATAAAAACGGCAAGCTGCATATCGAGCGTGCACGGCTTGCGGCTTATGCTCACGGAGAGTATTTTGAGCTTGGCAGACGGCTCGGTTCGTTCGGCTTTTCAGCTGTCAAAAAGGGACACGGCAGAAAAAAGCATCCGAACGCTAAGAAACAAGCGATAAACAAAAAAGGATCAAATACAGAAAAATAAATGTAATACACAGCTTTTGCGCATATTCGATTTGTGTTGACAAATACTGTCTATGGTGGTAGAATAAACGAATGTGCAAAAAACAAATATACAGTCGGAGAGAAAGAAATGGCTATAATTGCAAAGACAAAAGAGCTTTTTGATTTGACAAAAACGATAGCGGCGCCTTTGCTCGAGAAAACAGAGTATGCATGGGAGGCACTGCCGAATTTAAAGGAATTTATAATTGAATTGGGAAAGACCCTGCCGAAGGATGTGTATGATGAGGTATCCGAAAATGTATGGATAGCAAAAAGCGCCAAGGTTTTTGCGTCAGCTTACATCGACGGTCCGACGATAATATGCGAGCAGGCAGAGATACGCCATTGCGCTTTTATACGAGGCAGTGCTGTCATAGGACGAGGCAGTATCGTCGGCAACTCATGCGAGATCAAAAATTCGATAATTTTTGACGGGGTGCAGACACCTCACTACAATTATGTGGGAGACTCCGTGCTCGGCTATCACTCGCACATGGGCGCAGGCTCTGTTACCTCTAACGTAAAAAGCGACAAAACCAACGTAACGGTGCTTTGCGGAGGGGAGAGAGTGCAGACGGGACTGCGCAAATTCGGTGCGATACTCGGTGACTCTGTTGAGGTCGGCTGTAACAGCGTTTTGTGTCCGGGTACAGTCATCGGTAAAAATTCTACGGTCTATCCGCTGACGAGGGTAAGGGGCTATGTCCCTGCCGACTCTATTCATAAGGGCGAAGAGATAGTAAAGAAGAAATAAGAGCGGCAAAAGGGCAAAAATACAAATAACCGCCGCAAAAGATATAAATAAGAGGTATATTATGGGAAGACTTTTCGGAACTGACGGAGTCAGAGGAATAGCGAATGAATTTTTGACCTGCGAGCGTGCAATGCAGATAGGACGTGCGGTTGCCGCCGTGCTTTCTGGAGGGAGACGCTCACATCCAGTTGTCGTTGTAGGTATGGATACACGCCTTTCATCAAATATGCTGGCTTGTGCCCTTGAGGCGGGTTTGTGCTCTGTGGGAGCAGACGTAATACATCTCGGTGTAGTGCCTACACCCGCTGTTGCGTTCCTTGTAGGAAAGTACAAGGCAAATGCCGGAATTATGATAAGCGCATCCCATAATCCGAGCGAGTACAACGGTATAAAGGTCTTTTCCGAGGAGGGCTACAAGCTGCCCGACGCTCTGGAGGAAAGAATAGAATCAATGGTGCTTGACAACATACCTGCTATTGAGATGGCTGGAGCCAAGGAGATAGGAAAGGTAAATTATGCTACACGTGCGGTTGAGGATTACATAGAGCATCTTTGCTCTACCACCTCTCATTCGCTTGAGGGGATAAAGATTGCGGTAGACTGTGCCAATGGTTCGGCATCGGTAACTGCAAGGAAGCTCTTTGAGGCGCTCGGTGCCGAGGCTCATATTATGTTTGATGAGCCGGACGGATATAACATCAACGACGGCTGCGGTTCTACTCATATGGAGGCATTGCGTGAGTATGTACTCACACATGAAGTCGATGCGGGAATTGCATATGACGGAGATGCCGACAGATTTCTTTGCATCGACGATAAGGGCGACTTTATCGACGGTGATATGATAATGGCGATCCTTGCAAAGGATATGAAGGACAGAGGCAAGCTTGCAGGCTCAACCGTTGTCGGCACGATAATGACAAACTTCGGTTTCGGCAAATTCTGCGATGAAAACGATATAAAATTCGAGGCTACAAAGGTCGGAGACAGATTTGTGCTTGAGCTTATGCTTCTTGACGGCTACAACTTCGGCGGAGAGCAGTCCGGACATATTATTTTCAGAGACTATGCGACAACGGGAGACGGACAGCTCACATCTATTCAGCTGCTTTCTTATATGCGCCGTTCGCAAAAGAAGCTTTCCGAGCTGAAGAATGTTATGACCAGATATCCTCAGGCAATGGTCAATATCACTGTTACAAATGAGGCAAAGGTTGCTTTTTATACCGATGCAAAGGTCAAAAAGCTTATCCGTGAAACCGAAAAAGCTATCGGAAAATCAGGCAGACTCGTTATCCGTCCCTCGGGTACTGAGCCTCTTATCAGAGTAATGGCTGAGGGCGAGGAGTATGAGGCTACCCTTGAAATCGTCAAAAAGACAGCAGAAGCTCTCGAAGAGCTGCTGAAAACTTATTGATTTACAAAAAAATGTTGATAAAATGTAAAAAAAGATAAAAACAGTACTTTTACTTGACATTTTTGTTTTTTTGAATATAATAGTAGTGGGATATCTGAGTAATATCAGATATCCCACATATCAGCAAGCGGTTGAATATCAGATTCGCTTGCTTTCTTTTTGACTGCAAATCCTATAACAGGATAGCGCCAGACCGATTTTGCGAGAGATGCGGCTTGCATTTTATCCGAGTCGGTTGACGAGGTCGGAGGCTTATCGAATATTCGGCGGATACCTCTGCGGCACAGCCTTGCCGTACGGTATATTCAAATATGGGCGTAAGCTCAAAACAAAGTATACCGATGGAAATAATAAAAAAGGAAAAAATACCGCATTTTCGGGCAGTCGGAAGGTGAGGTATATATTATAATATGTGCGGAATAATCGGCTATATCGGTGATGATGTTTCCACAAAGAGACTCGTTGAGGGGCTGTATGCTCTTGAATACAGAGGCTATGACAGCGCAGGAATATCCGCTTTTACTGAGGACGGCGTTCTTGTCACGGTAAAGGCTCAGGGAAGACTGAAAAATGTAGAAGAGAAGATAAAGGACTGCAAGTGCCTTTCAAACTCTCACTGCGGTATCGGACATACTAGATGGGCGACCCACGGTGCTCCGTCCGATACAAACTCTCATCCTCACGGAACAGACAATCTCATGATAGTACACAACGGTATTATCGAGAATTATGTGGAGCTCAGAAAAGAGCTTATCGCTCAGGGCTACAGCTTCAAGAGCGATACGGATACAGAGGTTGCGGCGCTTCTCATGGACAGAAACTATAAGATGTGCGGCGGCGACAAATATAAAACGATAAAAAAGACGCTCTCGGAGGTTAAGGGAGCGTATGCGTTTGCCATACTTTTCTCTGATGATCCCGACAGAATATGGGCGACAAAGAAGGACTCTCCCCTTATTATAGGCTGCGGCAAGGGCGAAAATTACGTAGCGTCCGACATTACGGCTATACTTCGCCACACAAGAGACTATTATCAGATAACAGAGGGCGAGATCGCTATTGTTGAGCAGAACAAGGTCAGGATTTTTGACGCTGACGACAACGAGATACAAAAGCCTGTTCATACGGCAAATTGGGATGTTGAGGCGGCTGAACGCGGCGGTTATCCTCACTTTATGATAAAGGAGATAAACGAAGAGCCGGAGGCTATCAAAAAGACGGTCCATCCCCGTATCAAGGACGGAATTCCGTCTTTTGAGAGCGAGAATATCGACATGAGTATGTTTAGAGACATCGAGCATATCCATATCGTTGCCTGCGGAACTGCGATGCATGCGGGCCTTGCGGCAAAGGTGTTCTTCGAGAACCTTTGCAGGATCAGCACGCAGGTGGAGATAGCAAGTGAATTCAGATATAATGCCCCGATAATCGGCAAGGATGACCTTGTTATCGTTATTTCTCAGTCAGGTGAGACAGCGGACTCTCTTGCGGCTCTCAGAATGTCGAAGGAAAAGGGAGCAAAAACTCTTGCTATAGTAAACGTTATGGGTTCATCCATTGCCCGTGATGCCGACTATGTTCTCTACACATGGGCGGGTCCCGAGATCGCTGTCGCAAGCACAAAGGCATATACGGTTCAAGTAGCGCTTATGGCTCTTATAGCAATATCGGCGGCTTACCTTAGAGGTAACATATCCGAGCATAGGGTAAGAACGCTTACAGACGAGCTTGTCAACCGTGTCCCCGAGGCTGTGGCAGAGGTCATAGCTCAGTCTGAGAAGATAAAGAAGTCGGCGCTGGCATTCAAGGATGCAGAGGATCTGTTCTTTATCGGAAGAGGCATCGACTATGCTCTTGCAATGGAAGGCTCGCTTAAGCTAAAGGAAATATCATATATACATTCCGAGGCGTATGCCGCAGGAGAGCTAAAGCACGGAACGATCTCGCTCATTACCGAGCAGACACCCGTAATTGCACTTTCAAGTGTCAGCGCTCTTTATGAAAAGGTGCTTTCGAATATAAAGGAAGTAAAGGCAAGAGGCGCTGTAGTATATACGGTATGCGGCGAGGGCGCTGTCGGAGCGATAAGCGAGAGCGCAGACTCCTTTGTAATACCCAAAACAGACGAAGCGCTGGCAATTTTGCCTGCGGCAACGGTGCTTCAGCTTATTGCTTATTATGTTGCGACAGAGCGTGATTGCGATGTCGACAAGCCCCGTAACCTTGCAAAATCGGTAACGGTCGAATAAGTTTAAATAAACAAAAATATAACTGCCCGTGTGTCACCAAAGGACGCACGGGCAGTTTTTTTCTCGCATAGGAAATTGCAAAGTTACGCCCCGCCGTTTGGTTGAGTTAAAGAAGAATCAAAGATACAATAGGCGGGAAGGATGGGTGCGGGCACTGCCCGCTTTTTCAGCTAAGTCTTGCCACTGTCAAAAGCTTTTGAGAAAAGTATGAAACGGCAAGCTTTTATATATTAGCTTTCCACAGACCGTGGAGATTGCAGTAAGCATAGACAGCAACGGGTGTTTCGTCGCACAGCGCAAAGCTCACGGTCGGTGCGTCACCTGCATCGAGGCATTTTCTCTGACCGCCTCTGTCGGTTTGCAGATACACCCATTTTATGCTGTGCTCTTCAGTCATGGGATGCTCGACCGAGCCTACCGTTACCTTAACGACGTTGTCTTCGAGCGTAACGACGGGGATATGCTTCTCGGTGCTTGCCTCTACCTCTCCGGGTACGAGCTGTTTCATTTTCTGACCGCAGCACATAAGAGGCACTCCTGCGTCGTTTACCATTCCTACAATGTTACCGCAATGCTCGCAAATGTAAAATTTGATTTCCTTCATAAATAATCATCCTCCTGATAATTAAAATATATTTGTATTTTGTAATAGTTTTGAAATTTTTAATCTAAGATCTTTCCGTCAGTGGAAATTGTAATTACCTGCCAAGGGATGAACTTGCCGCTTGCCTGAAGTGCACGCTTGACGGCGTTTTCAATACCTCCGCAGCAGGGTACCTCCATGCGCACGATCTTTACACTCTTTACATTGTTGTTTGCAATTATCTGAGTGAGTTTTTCGGTATAATCTCCCTCGTCGAGCTTGGGGCATCCGATGAGCGTAATGTGATTTCGGATAAAATCATTGTGAAAGTTTCCGTATGCGTATGCCGTGCAGTCGGCGGCAATAAGCAGATTTGTACCGTCAAAATACGGAGCATTCACGGGAACGAGCTTGATCTGACACGGCCATTGCGAAAGCTGGCTTGTGACGCTTGCCGCCTTTGTCTGGGTCGTGTTTTCCCGTTTTATGGCTTTTGACTGCGTTCCGGGGCATCCGCACGGCAGCTTTACTCCGAATTTTTGCATTTTTGCCTGCCGCACAGCAGTCTCGTCGTATGCTGGTGCTTCCCGCTCCTCAAAGCTGATGGCATCTACGGGGCAAGCGGGTAGACAGTCGCCCAGCCCGTCACAATAGTCCTCCCGTGTGAGCTTTGCTTTGCCGTTTATCATCTCTATTGCTCCCTCGTGACACGCCGCAGCACACGCACCGCAACCGTTGCACTTATCTTCATTGATCTTGATTATTTTTCTGAGCATAATACTTATCCTCCTGTGTTTATTTTCTCAAAAACACTTCCCGTCCTTGCAGTCCACCGCTGTTCCGCGACGATAGCACAGCTCGTTCGGGCATTGCTTCTTTTCTGCGAGGTCAATAAGGTTTTTTACCGTTGTTTCGGCTATATTCTCGAGCGCCTCCTGCGTGAGGAAGGCTTGATGTGAAGTTACTATAACATTAGGCATTGAGATGAGTCTCGCCAGCGTGTCGTCCTCCAGAATGTGTCCCGAGTTGTCTTCAAAGAACAGATCCGACTCCTCTTCGTAGACATCGAGGCACGCAGCACCCACCTTGCGTGATTTGATGCCTGCGAGCAGTGCCTCCGCATCGACAAGTGCGCCTCTTGAAGTGTTGAGCAGTACCACACCGGTCTTGCATAGGTTCAGCGCATCCGTGTCGATTATGTGGTATGTATCCTCTGTCAAGGGGCAATGCAAGGATATAATGTCGCTTTTTGAAAACAGCTCGTCAAGCGCAACGTATCTGACCGTGTCTCCATTATCAATATCCTTGGCGGGGAACTTGTCGTATGCGAGTACCTTCATACCAAATCCTCGGCATATATCTATAAATACCCGTCCGATGCGTCCGGTGCCGATCACTCCGACCGTCTTTGCGTGAAGGTCAAATCCCGTCAGCCCCGACAGACTGAAATTAAAGTCTCTTGAGCGGATATACGCCTTGTGTATGCGGCGGATTGAGGTCAGCAGCAGTGCCATTGCGTGTTCAGCTACCGCATACGGTGAGTAGGCGGGTACACGCAAGATGTGTATCTTGCCGAAGGCGTGCTTTGTGTCAACGTTATTAAAGCCTGCGCACCGCAGAGCCAACACGTTTACATTCATCTCGTAGAGGCGGTCTATGACTGCGGCGTTTACCGTATCGTTTACAAAGGCGCACACGCCGTCATAGCCTTGAGCCAGATCGACCGTGTCTTCGTTGAGCTTGGTTTCAAAATATTTAAATTTGATACCGTATTCCTTGCCGTATTTATCAAACGACGGTTTGTCGTAGGGTTTTGCATCAAAAAAAGCTATTTTCATTTAAAAGCCTCCTTGCTTTTTCTGTGTCTATTATAATACAGCAGGCGTGAATTTTCTGTTGAATTTTCAACAAACAAGAAAATAAATTAAAGAAAGCGGGCAGTGCCCGCTTTCTTGCCTTATTTTGGTTGTGATCAATATCTTTCTCAAAGCATTGAAACCCTCGTGTTTTCAATGCTTTTCTTCTCTTTTTGGCTGTTGGACTTTTTACATCCCCTTGCACATTTTACCTATGTTATTTAATTGCGCCTTCGATCTTGTTGAGACCTTCTTTAAATACCGACCAATCCTTTGAGTAGCGAAGTATCTCCATTCTGAACGCACAGGGCCACATAACAAGCCACTGCGAAGGATTGAAGGGAGCAAGTCCCGGACGTCCCCATCTGGTGTGGAAGATAGCCTCGTCCTGTGAGCCTGCGGGTCTGACTCTTCCTCCGATACAGAGAGTACCGTCGGATATGAGCTGGGATGCACCGTAGAAGAACGCAAGCGCACGTTCTTTCCATTGTATATATCCCGTAATTTCATACAAACGCAAGAATGAAAGGACATCATGAAGTGCGTACTGGTCGATTGCGTTATGCGCTGTTGAAACGGCGGTGGCACCGAGAGAGTCGTAGCCTATCTGCCCAAGAACTGTCGTGTCGGGGTATTTTACTGTATAGTGCATCATCCATGTTGACAGATACCATGCGATATCCTCGGCGCAGCTTACATACTTTTTGTCGTTTGTGACATCGTACAGAGCTATAGCGGCGGAGAGAAGAGGGGAAGACGACTCTTTGTCAATGCAGTAAGTGTCAAGTGCACCCGCAGTAGTAAAGCCGTGGTCAGCAAGCTCCTTGTAGTAGCTGTCAAAAGCCTTGATCGCACTGTTAAGGTAAGCCTCGTCACCCGTTCGCTTGTACGCTTCGAGCATAGCGGGGATAAGGAAGCATCCGATAGTTCCGCTCTGCTGCTTTACGCTTCCGTCACGGTTCCAGCTCTTTGCGTACTCACCGTTTTCGTTTTGTGCGTTGAGAGCAAAACGGCATACGTCAAATGCATACTCAAGGTATTCGGGCTTATCCTTTCCGCATTTCTGCATCAGGTCATAAGCCTCAAACATCTGAGCCGCACCCTGACCGAGGTTGCACGCATCAAATGGTATCTCACGCTCCTGGTCACACGGTGCTCCGTCGAATTTGATATAGCGAAGGCCCATCTCTGTTCCCTCAAACTTTGAGAACTTGCACCATGCATCAAGACACATCTCAGCCTTTGTGAGAGAGTCTGTGTCGCCTGTTCTCAGATAGTTTTGGATAAGAGCATTGGAGGCGGAGGCGGACTGACCGACCCAGCCTATCTCGTATTTTATTGCATTGCGCTTTGCAAAGAAGGTCTGAGATTTGTACCATTGAAGTCCTCTGTTAAACGCAACAAATCCGTCTGTCTCGACCGTCCAGAGAGTCTTCATAAATGCGATAGACAGCTTCCACATTTGCTCGGGAGTAAATTCACAGTTCATCTCATGACCGTAATATCTCCATGCAAAATCAAGCAGATTTCTACATTGATGACGCTGACGGACGACGGGGAATACCATGATGATAGCTTTAAATTCGCATCTCGGTTCCATGCTTCCCATAAAGTCATGTGTGTGCCATTCGTGGCGGTAGAGCACCTTTGGTCCTTCCTGCTCGGGCCAGATCAGAGCATGACGCTCAAAGTCTGCTCCCTCGGGACGGAAAAGAGAGCATGATGTTTCGTCATCAGCCTCTGCCATGAGTGCTGCCGCATACTGCTTTCCCTCTGTGTATGTACATGAGGGAATGGTCGTGCGGTGGTATGCGTATTTCCACGGCATACCTTCGCAGTTGTCGGAGGTGTATTCAACGCTGTCGCCCCAACCGTTTCCGTTGTAGTTGAGCGCCGGTACCATCGTGTATTCGGGGTAATAGCAGGTGTCAAACTCCATGCGCATTTCGTCTACGGGCGTGTCTGTTACTCTTGTCCAGTGCCAGACACCTTCTTCGATCAGAGCAAAGCTGTCCTTTGCGCCGTCGACCTTTTTTACGCTTACTATGGGAGTGCCCTCGCACTCGATAATAAATTCCCTTTCCTTTTCGGAGATATTATACCTATTCATATAATTTTTCCTCTTTCGGTTATTTTGTTTGGCACTTGTAGACCTAAACATTGTTATTTGATTTTATAATAAACATATTTTATTTTCAAGTATGCTTTGACCATTTTGAAAGCGGTTTTCGGAGATTTTCGGAGGAATTTTCAAATAATCCTTATTTGTGTGCGATTTTGTGTAAATTAAAAAACAAAATATGTAACACAACAAAGAAGCATGAATAAACTGTAATGTACTGATTTTTTTGTCGGAGGTTTTCAATGTATATATCAAGAAGAAAGCACAGAAATCAAAACAAGGCGGTATATACCGATAATGGTATGAGAAATACGGCGGAGACTGTATCCGCATCTGACGCAATACCGGTGTGTGAGAAGGATTATCTCGGGGATAATAATCAAAATTCCGAGCTGTCGGGAAACGGCGCACAGAGCGGCGCACAGAGCGGCACGCAAGGCGGCGTACAAGGCGGCGTACAAGGCGGCGGGGGCGTAAACGAAGGTATGCCTGACGTATCACCGAGCGTGCCCGAACAAACAGAAAACACGGATAATATGGATAACATGGATAATGCGGATAATATGCCGAATACAGGCGATAATAACGGGGCAGGGCAGAATATGGGAGAAGAGAATGAAGCTGTACCCGAATCGGGAGGGATGAACATCAGAGAGTTTATTATGAGTGAGAGCAACACCGACAGAGGTGAGGGAAGCGGCGAGAGACTGGAGGTCGAGCGTGAGTTCTTGACGCCGCAGATAACACCCCGCACGGCAGAGCAAAATGATGGCGGTATGACAGAAGAAAACGGTCAGGGGGGGGAGTCTGATATGTCACAGACGGAGGATAATAATACCAACGAGCAAAACAACGGTAACGCTCAAAGTGATCTGTTTGTTCCGATAAATCCACAGGTGCTCGACCCGACTGACGGGGATGACAGTAATATGACATACGAGGAATTTCTAAGAGCAAACACGAGCACGGGACTGCTTCGTATTCAGGCTTCGGCGGGGAACAGAAGCATTCCTCTTGTAAATGTAAACATCGAGGTCTATAAGGATTTTGCCGATGGCCGTCATGTTTTTCACTCTGTTGTGACAAATGCCGACGGCGTTGCGGATAATCTCGAGCTTCCCGCTCCTCCGAGGGAGAACTCGATCGTCGGCAACGGTCAAAAGCCATTCTCAAGCTATGTCGTAAGCGCAAACCGAGAGGGAATGAGAGGGGAAACGGTGGAGTATGTGCCGATTTTTGCAGGGGTAAAGTCGATACAGCCTATAACACTTACAAATCTCCCCGGGGAGGTGTGATATATGGCATTGCCCGTCATACCCGAATATATAACAGTCCATCTCGGCGCACCCGATTCGAATGCTGAAAACGTAAGGGTACCGTTTATTGACTACATAAAAAATGTAGCATCGAGCGAGATATACCCGACATGGCCCGAGACGGCACTGAGAGCCAATATCTTAGCGCAGATATCTTTTACGCTCAACCGTGTTTTTACCGAGTTTTATCGGGCGAGAGGGTATGATTTTGATATTACGAATTCAACCGCTTACGATCAGAGCTTTGTCCGAGGGAGAGATGTTTTCGAGAATATTTCTAATATCGTTGACAATATCTTCAACGATTATATAGTCAGACAGGGAAACGTAGAGCCGCTGTTTGCCGCTTACTGCGACGGCAGAGAGGTGCAATGCAACGGACTCTCTCAATGGGGAAGCGTTACATTGGCAGAGCAAGGGTATCTGCCGTATCAGATACTTCAAAATTACTACGGAGACGATATAGATATAATCTTTAATGCACCCGTCGCAGAGGTAACAGGCTCATATCCCGGAGTCCCGCTTCAGCTCGGGGACGTGTTTGAGGAGGTAAGAATAATTCAGTATGAGCTCAACAGAATATCTGACAATTATCCCTCAATATCAAAGATCCCCGATGCAAACGGCGTGTTCGGACCGCAGACGGAATCGGCTGTGCGTGACTTTCAGTCGGTGTTTAATCTTACTGTCGACGGAATTGTGGGAAAGGCAACGTGGTACAGTATAAAAAGCATCTATAATGCCGTAAAGCGTCTCTCCGAGATATCAAGCGAGGGAGTAACTCCCGAGGAGGCAGAGGCGGCGTTTGCGTCAGAGCTGTCCGAGGGGGATACGGGAGTTTATGTAGCTACTTTGCAGATATATCTTGCAACGCTTGCTTTTTTTGACGACTCCTACCCGAGTGTAAACGTGGACGGAATATTCGGAGCACAGACACGGTCGGCGGTAGAGTATGTTCAGAGAACGAACGGTCTGCCCGTTACGGGTGTGGTTGACAGACCGACATGGGCGGTGCTTCAGAGGCTGTACAGAGATGCCGTGTCAAATATTCCCGAGAGCTTTGACATAGACGCAATAGAAATATACCCCGGCAGAGCACTGTTTATAGGCAGCGTCGGCAGAGAGGTGGAGGATCTTCAAACACTCATAAACCGTGCCGCCGCAAACGGTGCAGGAATACCTAGCGTTGCGGTTGACGGGATATACGGCAGATCTACCTATGATGCCGTTGTAGCGGCGCAAAGGCGCGGCGGTCTTATCCCCGACGGTATCGTGGGTGCGCCTACATGGTCGTATATAGCACAGCTGGGCAGATAGACGGAGAGAAAAAGCGATTTTCTTAAATAAATACTGCCGATTGTGCAAAATTTATTAAAAATTTTTCTTAAAATTGTAATAATTTATTATTATACGAATTGATTATTTTTTCTTGCAGAGTTATAATAGATGCATGTTGTCAAAAAAGCTGCCGGCACAAAAATGTCGGTTTTATATATAATAATATATGAAAAAGAGGAAAATTAAAAAATGTCAACAACCGTCTTAGCGTTACTTGCGTTTTTGCCGATTCTTGTAACCATTCTTCTGATGACTGTTTTCAACTGGCCCGCAAAGAAGGCTCTGCCTCTTGCATGGGCAATGTGCGTTGTTATCAGCATTACCGTTTGGAAGATCGATGTGCTTACAGTAGTTGCGCAGACTCTTGCAGGATTCTTGAATTCGCTTGATGCGACACTTGTTATTTTTGGCGCAATACTTGTCATGAACACACTCAAAAAGTCGGGTGCTATGTCTTCTATCAACACAGGCTTTAAGGCTGTGTCCTCTGACAGAAGAGTTCAGGCTATTATTATCGGCTTTATGTTCGGCTCGTTTATCGAGGGCGGAGCCGGCTACGGCACGCCTGCGGCACTTGCAGGTCCTTTGCTCGTCAGCCTCGGATTTCCTACCATCGCCGCTGCTACCGTAGCACTGATATATAACAGTTCGGCAATATCCTTCGGTGCTGTAGGTACTCCCGTTATCACATCTATGAGCCAGCTCAATTCCACCCTGACGCAAAGCAATATTGATGTTGCCGCATATCAGACAGAGCTTACTCTCTGGTCTGCTATACCTCACATGGTATTTGCAATCTTTCTTCCTTTTGTCGGAATTGCTGTGCTTACCAAGTTCTACGGCAAGGAAAAGTCCTTCAAGCCTGCGCTTGCTGCACTTCCTTTTGCGATTTTCGCAGGACTTTGCTTTTCTGTTCCGTATATTCTTATCGCAGCCTTTCTCGGACCTGAGTTCCCGACGCTTTTCTCGTCGATCATCGGTCTTGTGCTGACTATACTTGCAGCCAAGAAGGGCTTTCTCGTCCCCAAAAAGGCATGGGATTTCCCTGATGCTTCCGAGTGGGATGAAAGCTGGAAGTCAAAGGTAAAGGTAGAAGAGGTACAAGAAGGAAAGCAGATGTCTC
The DNA here is from genome assembly GCA_045120955.1 of Eubacteriales bacterium. GTDB lineage: Bacteria > Bacillota > Clostridia > Oscillospirales > CAG-272 > JAZMZS01. The sequence goes on from JBGVFH010000068.1 coordinate 71,694, forward strand.
TTATCAAGGCATGGATACCTTATGTTATCATAGCTGTCATTCTTGTTATTACAAGAATAGACGCTATCGGAATCAAGGATATTCTCGCAAACAAGCTTGTTCTCCAGATCAACAACATACTCGGAGTTAAGGGCGCATCCTATACCTTCAAGCCTGCGTGGCTTCCCGGTATAGTTCCGTTTATGCTTGTAGCTATTCTTACGATACCGATTCACAAAATGAGCGCAAAGCAGGTAAAAGATGCGTGGGTAGAATCATTCAAGCAGATCTCAAGTGCCGCTATAGCTATAGCCTTCGGTGTCGCACTTGTTCAGATCATGCGTAACTCAACTACGGATGACATGAAGGGCATGATGACTGTCATGGCTGAGTTCCTTGCCGATATTGCAGGAAAGGCATATATCGTTATCGCTCCCTTTATCGGTGTGCTCGGTGCGTTTATCTCAGGCTCGAACACCGTATCGAATATTCTCTTTACAAATCTTCAGTATGATACTGCGCTCAAGCTCGGGCTCTCTACCGTATCTGTTTTAGGTCTTCAGGTCGCCGGCGGTGCTATCGGTAGCATTACCTGCATCAACCATGTTGTTGCCGCTTGTGCAACGGTCGGTACTACAGGCTCAGAGGGTAAGATAATCAAGACAAATGTCATCCCGATGGTGCTATATACTCTCGTAGCGCTTCTTACGGTCGTAGTCCTCAACAATGTATTCGGCTTTGTAGCTCAGTGGTAAATCGTTAACTTGATAAAAAAGTCAGACCCGATACACAGTCAGGTGCGTCGGGTCTGAGCTTTTATTTACATAGGAAATTGAGCAAACAGTTGACAGAGCAACAAAAAAACTGAAAAATATGAGCGTATGCGGACATTAAATCTGTGGAGCCGACTTATCATCATTCGTTTTTTTTTAGACAAAGTGCATAAAAACTCAAAAAGCTATTGACAATTAAACGAAAAAGTGATACAATACGGACATATTTCAAAGGCTGTGACCCGAAAGCAGTAGCATATCAAACGCCCATCAGAGAGTCTTTGTTTGGTGAAAAAAGACGGTATGTGGATATGTGAATTCATTCGGAGAGTTGCGCACTGAAAGCGATCTCACATCGCCTGTAAGATGCGACGGGTTCGACCGTTATATCGTATCGGCAATAGTATGTTGCCCCGAAAGATGCATCCTTTGGATGCAAGCAGAGTGGTACCGTGGATCTTTATCCGCCCCTGTAAATGCAGGAGGCGGTTTTTGTTTTCCTCGGACACTTTTGCACAAATGCTGACCTCAAGCTTTGAAATAAAAAAATATTTAAGGAGAAAAGACAAATGAAACTCACGGCAAAGAAAATCACCTCACTGATGCTTGCACTCACACTCACGTTTCTCGGATGCTTCAGTCTTGCATCCTGCTCAGACGACGGCAAATACACGATAGGCATATGCCAGCTTGTACAGCACGAGGCACTTGACGCAGCAACAGAAGGCTTCATGCAAGCGGTAAAGGATGAGCTTGGCGAGGAAAATGTAACATTTGATGTTCAGAACGCAGCAAACTCAAACGATACCTGCGTAACTATCGCAAACAACTTCGTATCAAAAAATGTTGACCTTATCATGGCAAACGCAACGGGAGCACTCCAGGCAGCTGCAAACGCAACGGAGACCATTCCGATACTCGGTACATCTATCACAGAGTACGGTGTTGCACTCGGTATAGAAAACTTCACCGGTACTGTAGGCAGCAACATTTCGGGTACCTCCGACCTTGCTCCTCTTAACGATCAGGCTCAGATGGTGCTTGACCTTGTACCCGATGCAAAGAACGTAGGACTTCTTTATTGCTCGGGCGAGCCTAACTCCGTATATCAGGTAGCTGTTGTAAAGGCATATCTCGAGGGCAAGGGCGTTACCTGTACAGAATACAAATTCACCGACTCAAACGATGTAACAACAGTAACACAGAAGGCAGCAAGCGACAGCGATGCTATCTACATTCCGACAGACAATACTGCAGCATCCTGCGCTGAGACTATCGGCTCTATTGTAAGACAGGAAAAAGTTCCGGTAATTGCAGGCGAAGCGGGAATCTGCACAGGCTGCGGTATAGCAACACTTTCTATCAGCTACTATGAGCTTGGCTACACTACGGGTAAGATGGCGGCAAAGATACTCAAGGGCGAGAGCAAAATTGCAGAAATGCCTATCGAGTACGATCCCAATCCCGTAAAGAAATATAACAAGGATATGTGCGAAGCTATTGGAATTACTGTTCCCGAAGGTTATACTGCATTAGGAGAATAAGATGGATTGGTTTTCAGGATTGCTTAACGCTATGCCCGGTGCGATAGCACAAGGAATGATCTGGGGTATAATGGCGATAGGCGTATACATAACATACAGAATACTTGATTTGGCAGATCTTACGGTTGACGGCTCGATATGTACGGGAATGGCTGTGTGTGCTGTTCTTATGACAAACGGGGTCAATGTATGGGTGGCTATGCTCGTATCTGTCATAGCAGGTATGCTGTGCGGCTTTGTCACAGGAATTTTTCACACATTTATGGGTATTCCCGCAATTCTTGCGGGAATACTTACTCAGCTTATGCTCTGGTCTGTCAATCTCAAAATTCTCGGAGGAAAGGCAAATCAGGCACTTCCGGCAAGAAACTATGATGTAATAGTGACGATGCTTCGCCGTGAAAAGGCTATTTTGGTGGCGGCTGTTATATGTATTGTGCTTATCGGCTTGCTTTATTGGTTTTTCGGTACGAAGTTTGGATGTGCGTTGCGTGCAACCGGCTGTAACCCCAAAATGAGCCGTGCTCAGGGTATAAATACGAGCATGAACAAGGTTCTCGGTCTTACTATATCAAACGGTATCGTAGCTCTTGCAGGCTCTATGCTTGCTCAGTATTCCGGCGCTGCAGATATAAACAACGGCAGAGGCGCTATAGTTATAGGGCTTGCGGCTGTTATTATAGGAAATGCTATAGTGTCCAAGCTCTCCGAAAACTTTATTGTCAGATTGATAGGCGTTGTGATCGGCGGCGTAATATATTATCTGGTATACACATTTGTAATATATCTGGGACTTGACACAGACCTTCTCAAGATGCTTTCCGCACTTGTTGTTGCGGTATTCCTTGCTGTGCCTCATATGAAAAAGACGTATTTTTCAAACAGAAAGGTACAGAAAAAGGCAGGAGGTGAGCATCATGCTTGAGATAAAGAATATCACAAAAATATTCAACGCCGGAACTGTCAATGAAAAGGTTGCTCTGCATGATCTGAGCCTTACGCTTGAAGACGGAGATTTTGTTACGGTTATCGGAGGCAACGGAGCCGGAAAAAGCACGATGCTCAACGCTGTGGCAGGTACTTATTATGTAGATGGCGGCAGTATATTAATAGACGGCAACGATATAACAAGACTCCCCGAGCACAAAAGAGCAAAGTTTATCGGCAGAGTCTTTCAGGACCCGCTGACAGGAACTGCGGCTGATATGTGGATAGAGGAAAATCTTTCGCTTGCCGCAGGAAGAGGAAAAAGACGCGGGCTGAAATGGGGCATAACTAAAAAGGACAGAGCCTATTACAAGAAGATGCTTGAGCAGCTTGACCTTGGGCTTGAGGATAGACTCAGCACAAAGGTGGGACTTCTTTCGGGCGGTCAGCGGCAGGCTGTAACCTTATTGATGGCTGTAATGAACTCGCCGAAGCTTCTTCTGCTTGATGAGCACACGGCGGCACTTGACCCCAAAACAGCAGAAAAGGTGCTGTCTCTCACCGACAAATTCATAAATGAAAACAAGCTTACCGCAATGATGGTAACACACAATATGAAGGATGCGATCGCACACGGCAACCGACTGATCATGATGAATGCCGGACGCATCATCCTTGATGTAAAGGGAGAAGAAAAGAAAAATCTCACAGTTGAAACTCTGCTTGAGATGTTTTCTGCGGCAAGCGGCGTTGAGTTTGCCGGAGACAGGGCGTTGCTTTCCTAACGGCTTTTTTGCAAGGACTATAACTAAATTAAAAAAAGAGCGTTGTCACGGCATAAACCATGCCGTGGCAACGCTTTTTTGTCGCATAGGAAATTGCGTAATTACGCCCCGCCGTTTGGTTGAGTTAAAGAAGATTCAAAGAAACAATAGGCGGGAGGATGGGTGCGGGCACTGCCCGCTTTTTCATATCCGATATGCTCGTTTTTGTCTGCGTTTGGGTATTACTGCACGCCGAGCCATTTCGGACATTCCTGAATGTTTCTTTCTTCTATCTTGAGCAGCTTTTGTGCAATGTTTTTTACCTCGGAGTCACAATCGCTTTCATATTGCTTTATTCTTCGAATTGACTGTACGATTCCCATGATCGAGCCTTGCATGAGCATACCCGCCATGGAGTCGGGTGTTTTGTCTCCGAGGGTCTTTAGCTCTATCATCATATCTGTCTCAAGCTTTGAAAATGTGCCGAGATCCTTTAGTGTATGCGATTTGTCTTTTGCAACATCCTCACATGAATTACAGATGTTTTTGTAATCTGCATACTGCTCCGACAGAAAAGATTTAAAATCGTCATTCTCTGTCTCTTCAAGAAGCTTTCCAATCGACTCTACGCCCATACCGGCATTTTTGTAAATATAATCGAGAAGTTCTGTGCTTGCGCTCATAAAATACTCTCCTTATTTTGTATTTGTACGAGCATATTTTTTGCAAAACTGCCCTTATATATTCACATTCATCCTCCCAGAATTCAAATTTAAGCTTAAAATATATGACGGCAGCATAACCGCAGACGGCAAAGACTGCGGTGAACAGTACAGTCGCAAGTGTTCCGAAGTTAAAAAGCGAGCAGATGGAAAGTGCAAGTAGTATCATTTGTTTTACCTTCTTTTTTTATTTTCTGCTTATATTATACCGACATATATGTCCAATAAATTGTACAAAAAGAGAAAAATATAAAAAAGGTAGATCAACCCACAAAGTTAGCCTGCGCAAAAAAACAAACAAGGGGATGTAAAAAGCCCGGACCGCCAAAAAGAAAAGAAAAACATTGAAAACACTAGGGTTTCAATGTTTTGAGCAAGATATCGATCACAACCAAAATAAGGTAAGAAAGCGGGCACTGCCCGCTTTTTCATCGCATAGGAAATTGCGTAATTACGCCCCGCCGTTTGGTTGAGTTAAAGAAGATCCAAAGAAACAATAGGCGGGAGGATGGGTGCGGGCATTGCCCGCTTTTTTACTTTATATTGCAAAACATGGAAAGCAACGGCGGGATATGCATATACATACCGTCGATGCGGTAGAGCATCCCATCGCTTGTTTTTATTTCGTGCAGATACTCATAAATTTCGTTTTCGAGACATGATGCGACAATTCCATCCGCAAGACCGCTTTTCTCGGATATTTCGGTTATGCTTACATGAGCATCCTCCGAGTGTACGGTAAGGGAATAGACAGCGAACAAGGTTTTTAAGTTTTTAATATCCGAAAATATATCGAGCAGATGACAGATGTTGCGTACACGACAGTTGTTGAGATGAAAATCCTTGTTGTCAGAGTAGAACACAGAGCCTTTTTGCATGCAGGTCGTGATGTTTGGCAGATTAACGCATGAAGAGCCCCAATCCCCTCGGCACGCTTTTTCAAGTGTTCTTTCGGTGTCCCAGCCGTGCGCATTTGTTCTCGGATCCTCCATGCCCTTTGACAGTATCAGTGCGTGGAGAATGTAAGCTGCCTTGAGCGCAAAACGGTGGTCCTCTCCGTGAGGCAGAGCTTTTAGCGTGTTTCTCAGATCGAATATGATATTGTTTGTGTTGTCTGACCTCTCATACCCGAGCAGTTCATCCACAGATATATCAAAATATTTTGCAATATCCGGTAGGAGAGTGATGTCGGGACAGCATTGACCCGATTCCCATTTGCTCACCGCTTGGTTTGAGACACCGAGTGTACTTGACAGCTGCTCCTGCGTGATACCTCGTTCTTTTCTCAAAAACAGAATTTGCTCATTTATTTTTATATTGCTCATAAAACCTCCGTTTTTGTTTGTGCAGTCGTCTACTTAAAATGATAAAGCATCAAAGAAAGAAAATCAATAACCCATTTGTTTAAAAACTTTTTCTTTTTGTCAACCTGAGGTTGGAAAACAGCGAAAAACGGTGTCGGCTTGACGCTTCGAGATAAGCATTAAGCCGGCACCGTTTGTATGTGAAGCGTTATTTGCACTCGGTTACTTTATATCCTTGTGCAGTTACTGCCTCAGATAGCTTTTCGTCTGAAATATCGGCGCTGAGCGTCACGACTGCAGTACCGCTCTTGTGACTGACCTCTGCTGACTCGACCTCTGACAAAGCCTCAAGTGTCTGCTTTACTCTTGCTTCGCAATGAGGGCACATCATACCCTCTATTTTCATTGTTTTTTCCATTTTATTCTCTCCTGTAACTGTAAATGTGTTTTTTGCTTTTGCATCCTTGCCTTGGCTGCTTTTGTTATTTTTATGCAGTTTGACAAGATTGAGCCTTAATGCGTTTGTAACAACGCAAAAGCTCGAGAGACTCATTGCTGCCGCACCGAACATGGGGTTGAGCTCCCAGCCGAACAGAGGTATGAACACACCTGCTGCCAGCGGTATGCCTATCATATTGTAAAAGAAAGCCCAGAACAGATTTTGATGAATGTTTCTGATAGTATGCCTTGACAGCTTTATTGCCGCCGCAATGTCTGCGGGATTGCTGTTAACAAGGACCACGTCTGCGCTGTCAATGGCTATTTGCGTGCCTGCGCCGATTGCCACTCCCGTGTCCGCACAGGTAAGCGCGGGGGCATCGTTTATTCCGTCGCCTACCATGAGCACCTTGCCATGTGCCTTCAGCTCTCTTATTGCCTTTTCTTTTCCGTCGGGAAGAATACCTGCCATTACGCTGTCAACGCCGATTTGACGTGCGACAGCCCGTGCGGTCTTTTCGTTGTCTCCCGTGAGCATTACGACCTTTATGCCCATACTGCGAAGCTCAGCTACTGCGTGCTTGCTCTCTTCTTTTATCTTATCGGCTACCGCAATGATACCGTACAGCTTTGTGCCGTCAGAGAAGAACAACGGCGTTTTCCCCTCTTCCGCCAACGCATCTGCGGTTTTTTGGTTTTTTTCGTCGATATCGACTATACCGCCGATGTATTTCATGCTTCCGCCGAAAAAGCTCTTGCCGTCTATTTGAGCACTCAGTCCGTTTCCCGAGAGCACCTTGAAGCTTTCACTTTCCTTTGCGGTTATGTTGTGCTCCTGCGCATATTTGACAACTGCCCAAGCGAGCGGATGCTCGCTTTTTTTCTCAAGTGTATACGCATATGTCAACAGCTCATTGTCTGTGACACCGTTTGCTATTATATCGGTGACAGTAGGCTGACCGAGCGTCAGTGTCCCCGTTTTGTCAACTGCTGCTATCTGTGTTTTGCCTGTTTGTTCGAGAGAGGTTGCGTTTTTAAACAAAATACCGTTTGACGCACCCTTGCCGCTTCCGACCATTATCGCTACGGGAGTTGCAAGTCCAAGCGCACAAGGACAGCTTATCACGAGCACGGATATTCCCCTTGCAAGAGAAAATCCGAGTGACTCACCCGAAATGAGCCATACTGCGGTCGTGATGAGGGCTACCGTTATGACAAACGGAACGAAAATGCCCGAGACCTTGTCTGCTATCTTTGCGATGGGTGCTTTTGTAGCAGAGGCGTCGCTGACCATTTTTATAATCTGCGAAAGAGCTGTGTCCTCGCCTACCTTTGTTGCTTCGCATATTAGATAACCGTTTCGGTTTACAGTAGCGGCATATACCGCATCAGACTTTTCTTTATCTACAGGAATGCTCTCACCCGTAAGAGAAGATTCGTCAACAGCTCCGTTTCCCTCTATTACCACACCGTCCGCAGGTACGCTCTCTCCCGCCTTTACAACGAAAATGTCTCCCTTGCGCACCTCGTCTATCGGTACGGATATCTCTGTGCCGTCACGGAGAAGTATTGCACTTTTCGGGGAGAGTTTCATCAATGCCTTTAGCGCATTTGTCGTCTTACCCTTTGAGTGGGATTCGAGCAGCTTTCCTACAGTGATCAATGTGAGTATCATTGCCGCAGACTCAAAGTACAGCCCGTGAAGATAGGACATCAGCACACTCGGGTCGCTTTCAGAGCACATTAAAAAGAGAGTGTAGAGGCTGTACAGATACGATACACCCGAGCCGAGAGCTACAAGCGTATCCATGTTGGGCGCTCCGTGCATAAGTCCTTTTGCACCCGATATAAAGAAGCGCTGATTTATGACGAGCACCACCGTGCTCAGAACGAGCTGTGCGAGGGCTGTTGCGGTGGGATTTTGCTCAAAAAAGGACGGAAGAGGGAAGCCCCACATCATATGTCCCATTGAGATGTACATAAGAGCGCAAAGAAATACCGCCGAGCTTATCAGCCGCATTACAAGGGCGCGCGCCTCGGGATTTTTCTCTTTTTCGTCCGATGCCGCATCCTGCCCGTTTGCTTTTTTTTCGTTTTCGAGTGAAGCACCGTAGCCCGCAGCCTTGACAGCATCAATAATGCTCTGTGATGCGGCACTTCCCTCGACTGTCATTGAGTTTGTCAGCAGATTTACCGAGCAGCAGTCGACTCCCTCGACCTTTGATACAGCCTTCTCAACTCTTGCGCTGCAAGCGGCGCAGCTCATACCTGTGACCTTGTATCTGTCCATTTTTCCCCTTTCTTTCTATAGTGAAATTTTCTGTACAATAAATTGTAGCACAATTATTTTTTGATGTAAAGACATTATTTGTCAAGCCATTGCTTAACCAATCGTTTTCCGATGCTTGCCGCAGGTCCTACTCCGAGGGCACAGACAAGCGTTGTGACACCGACACTGCTTCCAAGAAGAAAGCCCACAAGCACGGCGCAAAAATCCCATGCAATGCGTACATAGACAAACTTTAGCTTTGACAGTTCACTTATAATTTCCGGAGCCGCATCATATGGGGCACAGCCAAGGTCGGAAGCAAGATATAGCGACACCGCACAAATAAACAGCACGAGCATGACTGCAAGAAGCACCACACGCCACAGCGGATGAAGCGAAAAGCTTTCAAGTCCGAGACATTTCCACATAAATCGAAAAAAGTCAATGGAATAGCCAAATCCGACCATGTTTACAAGAGTTCCTATGCCTATTTTTTCTGCCCTAACTGCTATAACGAATATAAAAAGCACTCCTGATATAATAAGCCCCCAGCTGCCGAGAGAAATATCTGTGTGAAGGGACAGACCGTTGTTCATGCAGGTGTAGGGATCTGTTCCGAAGTTCAATTTTTCAAGTATAGACATGGAAAATCCCATTAGGATTATTCCGATTACCGAGAGAAAAATGCGTGTTGCAAGGCGGTTTTTCTCGGCGGTCGCCTTGTAAATCGTTAAAAGTCGTTTTTTCATGTTTGTTCCTTTTCAATGATGCTCTGTTTTGCCTTTGTAAAAAGCTCTGCCTTGATTTTTTTCAGCTGATTGCGGGTACGGGGAGAGACTCATCTGTAATGAGCCTCTCCCCGTCGAAAAAGTGTTTTATTGATCAATCGTAGTATTTTGCACGTTTTTTCTTGCGGTAGGCTGAGACTCCGAGCATAAGCACGAGCGCCGCAACTATCACACCGCTCGCAATATAAACACCGTAGCCTGAGCTGCACTCCACCTTCAGCTCTTCCCAAAGGCTGTTCATTTTTGCAAGGGTTTCTGTCGGCAGATTTTCATAATACTGTGCATACACATCATTCGTACCGTAAAGAATGCTCATGGCATCCTCATGTATATCGGTCATATACTCTATGTATTCTTCATTTGTATAAACCGACTCGCAGGGAGAAGCGTAGCATATGTACTCTGCATTTGCAACAGCTACCTCAGGCTCAAGCATAAAGTTGATAAATAGCTCAGCCGCCGCCTTGTTCTTTGCCCCTTTGGGGATGCACATTGCATCTACAAAGATATTTGTGCCTTCTTCGGGATAAACGAACGCAAGGCTCTCGTTTTCACAGTACATGGTGAGAAAATCACCTGCGTAATAAGCCGCAATGTCGGCATCTCCCGACTCCATCTTGTTGAATATTTCGTCCATGACGTAGCCCTTGACAAGCGGCTTTTGCTCCTTTAGCTTTTCGAGAGCGGCATACCACTCGTCCTCGTTTTGCGTGTTTACGCTCTGACCGAGCAAAAACTGCGCCACACCGAAAGCGTCACGGGGATTATTTATCATCAGTATTTTGCCGATGTAACGGTCATCCCACATTATGTCCCAGCTGCTCGGAGTTTCGGTCACGACCTCGGTGTTATATATAAGACCCAAATATCCTGCAGTGTATGCTATGGAATACTTGTTTTCGGGGTCATAATACAGTCCCTTGTACTTGTCGTCTATATATCTGTAGTTAGGGATGCTTTCAAGGTCAAGCTCCTCGAGCATTCCCTCGTGGGCAAGTCGTGCTATCATGTAGTCTGACGGTATTATGACATCGTAGTTAGTAGCGCCGCTTTTCAGCTTTGCGTACATGGATTCGTTTGAGTCGTATGTTTCGTAGCTTACGTTTATGCCTGTCAGAGCTTCAAATTCAGCCACAACGTCATACGAGCCCTCGCTTCCGTCCGAGATATATTCACCCCAGTTGTAAACGGTGATAGAGGTGCCGCTCAGCGCAGAATAGTCCATGTCGTATGCGCTTATCGGTTGGGACTGTGCCGCACAGGGGATGAGAAGGGATGCAAATATAAACGAAAAAACAAGAATAAAGCAAACGATCTTTTTCAATTTCTTTACTTGCTCTCCTTATATAAAGAATTATTTTGAGTGTTTGTTTCTTTTTTCTCCCTTTGCGGTTATGATATTTGAGAGAATGAGAAGCACAAGAATAGTAATGAAGATCAGCGTCGAGAGTGCGTACATATCCGGCTTTACCTTCTTTTTAGTCATTGAGTAAATGAAGATAGGAAGCGTCTCGAAGCCGCTCGTTGTAAAATGGCTGATGATAAAGTCATCGAGCGAGAGTGTAAATGCCATAATAAAGCCGCTGAGGACACCCGGAAAAATAGCAGGCAGCTCTACCTTGAAAAAGGATCTGAGCGGAGTGCAGCCGAGGTCCATTGCCGCCTCCGGTAAATGCACGTCCATTTGAGAAAATTTAGGCAGGACGTTAAGTATAACGTAAGGTATACAGAAGGTAACGTGAGCAATAAGCAATGTCCAAAAGCTGAGATTGCTTGACAGCCCGAGCAGTCTGCCGATAAAGACAAACAACAGCATCATCGATATACCCGTTACGATATCGGGGTTCATCATCGGGATGTTTGTCAGCGACATGACCGAACCTTTTATTGCACGGTTGCGGAATTTTACTATTCCGGTAGCTGCTGCAGTTCCGATAACGGAGGATATGAGAGCTGATGTGGTTGCGAGTATGAGTGTATTTTTGAGTGCGCCGATAGCCTCTGAGTTTGAAAACAGCTCCTTGTACCAATACGTGGAAAAGCCCGTAAAAACTCCCGTGCTGTTTGTAGAGTTGAATGAAAAAAGAATGAGCACGACAATAGGTGCGTACAAGAATACGAACACGAGCGCAGTATAGATCTTTGACAATGCTTTCATACTATCACCTCATCTTTGTCGTTTCCGAATTTGTTCATGACTGCCATACATATGATGATAAGAACCATCAAAACGAGAGACATAGCGGCACCGAGGTTGTAGTTGTATGCTATCTGGAACTGTCTCTCGATAGTATCACCTACAAGGTCAAAGTTTCCTCCGCCGAGCTTTTGTGAAATGTAGAAGGTACTGATAGACGGTACAAATACCATGGTAATTCCCGAAATTATACCTGATACCGAGAGGGGGAATATAACCTTTGTCATGATATGCATACCGTTACAGCCGAGGTCCTTTGCCGCCTCGACAAGCGAGCGGTCGATCTTTGTCATAGAGGAGTACAGCGGAAGCACCATATACGGCAGATAGTTATATACCATGCCGAGAATGACAGCCCCCTGAGTGTTTATCATCTTGACGGGCTCGATACCGAAAAATCCGAGCACCGAGTTGATAACTCCCGTATCCTCAAGTATCGTCATCCACGAGTAAGTACGGATAAGCAAATTCATCCACATAGGGAGCATTACGAGCATTACCAGCATCGCCTGCGTGTTTACCTTCATCTGAGAGATGAAATAAGCGAGCGGGTATGCGATAAGAAAGCATATAAAGGTCGCAATTATCGCAAAGCTGACAGAACGGCTAAATACCTGTATGTAGTTGGGATTGGCCATCTGCTCGAAATTTGCAAGGGTAAAGCTGCCCTGCGAATCGGTAAAAGCGTAAAAAACGACGAACACGAGCGGCGCAAGTATAAAGAGCAACGCCCATACTATATGAGGTGCCGCCGCCAGCTTTCTCAGTGTAGCAGATCTTTTGTTCATTATATATTACCTCAGATAAAAACAAATAATAAAAAGCACGGGCGCAATTTATCTGTCCTCTTCTTCCTCGACGACCGACTCCTCCTCAAGCATGGGGTCGGAGAGGGTGTCCATTTCGTCGGAGAACGTGCTGTAATCGCCGAACATACCCGAAAAGTCGGATTTTTTCATGATGTGGATGGCATCAGGCTCAATATAAAGTCCGATGTTCTCTCCCTCACCCACATAGTCGGTGGTCTGTATCATCCACTTAAATCCGCCGATATCGACGATTATCTCATAGTGAACTCCCTTGAAGGTGACAGAGCTGACGGTGCCTCGCAGCATTCCTTTGTCGGGGGAGACGACATCTACATCCTCGGGGCGTACCACGATGTCTACCGACTCGTTTTTGTCAAAGCCCTTGTCAAGGCAATCAAACACATGACCGTGGAATTTTGCCTTGTAGTCCTCGAGCATAACTCCGTCAACGATGTTGGACTCACCTATAAAGTCGGCAACGAATGCGTTTACGGGTTCGTTGTAGATATCCTGCGGAGTGCCTATTTGCTGAATGTGACCGTTTGCCATGACGACAACGGTGTCAGACATCGACAGCGCCTCTTCCTGGTCGTGCGTGACGTATATAAAGGTGATGCCCGTTTCCTTTTGTATGGATTTTAGCTCGTTCTGCATATCCTTGCGCAGCTTGAGGTCAAGTGCGCCGAGGGGCTCATCGAGCAAAAGCACCTTCGGTTTGTTTATCAGCGCTCTTGCGATAGCTACACGCTGCTGCTGACCGCCCGAGAGAAGTGTTACCTTTCTCTTTTGAAAGCCGTCCAGATGCACCATGTGCAGCATTTCCTTTACTCTTTTTTGTATTTCCTTTTCGGGTGTTTTTTTGAGTCGAAGAGCAAAGGCGATATTTTCGTATACATTAAGATGAGGGAAAAGCGCATATCTCTGGAAAACCGTGTTTACGGGGCGCTTGTATGCGGGAAGGTCGTTTACACGCTCACCGCTGAACAAAAGCTCTCCCTCGTCAGGCTCAGCAAAGCCGCCGATTATACGCAGAGTCGTTGTTTTTCCGCAGCCGGAAGGACCGAGAAGTGTCACAAACTCCTTGTCGTGTATGACCATGGAGATATTGTCGAGCACTTTCTCGCCGTCATATTCTTTAGATATACCTTTCAGTTCAATCAGCTTGTCCATTACACAAAAGCTTCGCCTATCGGCGAATATTCCTTTCATAGAAAGATAAAAAACATTTTGCAAACCCCAAAAGCGTACCTTTTGGGGTTTGTTTTAAATATTACGGAGACTATTATATATAATATAGAGTTAAAATGCAATATTATTTGCGAAAAAACTTTAAAATTCGTGATTAAATCCAATAAAACGGCGTATTTCGGGTTTTTTTAGAATTTTTTTGATAAATTCTTTAGTATTCTCGTTTATCCTCTTGTATTCTCGCTTATCCTTTTCCAAATCGAGATACGGAGGCGATCATGAAAACAAATGAGCAGAAAAAGGAAAAAAAGCCGCCCCCAAAAATAAAAAATCGGTATGAAAAGAAAACAAAAAGCATAAAAGAAAAAATGAGATTGAGCGAGGCACACAGAAAGTCGGCAATACGGCTGCAAAGAAAAAATGAAAATGCTGTACGCACAATTCCGTCTCCGTCCGAATACGGTACGGGCAGGATGTTAAAGCAGAAAAGTGCCGCATTTGCGCAGAAAATTTCAAACATTTTGTCGTTGTATGAGAAAAATTTAAAAAACGCAAGACAAAATATGCATACAAGCATATTGAAAAGCGGCCCTGCCGCATATATAAGTATGCACGAGAGGGCAGAGCCGCAGCCAACGTCGGGATATATTCCCGTGACTCCCATGCGCAGAGGCGATACCCTTCTGCCGAGGAGCTTTGCGCATAAAAGGTGACTCGCCTCGTGCATGGCGGCACATATTACGGTAACAAGGCATATAAACGGCGGTGCGCTTATAAGATACAGCGATATGACAAAAAAGTATACCGCATACAGCACGGTCCTTGCTTTATTATTGACGGGCATATTTGTTTTTTTGTTTGTTTTTTCTGCGATATTCATTGTTCAAAGAGCTCACTCAAATATTCCTTGGGATTTACCGTTTCTCCGTCACGCTCGACCTCAAAATGCAAATGCGCACCCGTGCTCCTGCCCGTATCCCCGACAAGTGCGATAGGCTGCCCCTTTTTTACCTTGTCGCCTTCCTCGCACAAGATCTCGCTTGCATGGGCATACAGAGTTTTCAGTCCTTCTCCGTGGTCTATGCACACGTAGTATCCGTAGCTTGCGGACAAGGCACACTTCTCGACCGTTCCGTCAAGATAGCACAGTATCTCTGTACCGATGTCGGCGGCAATATCTATTCCGCTGTGAAACTCATATGCCTCCTCGTCCTTGTAAATGTTGTAAAAGGGATTTTCTCGAAAGGAATACAGCGAGGTGACTGTACCGAATACAGGCACCTGCCCGCTTGTATAATAAGAGATGCCGTTGTATTTTTCTATATAATCCTGCGCACCCAGCCCTTCGCCGTAGACAAAAACGGGTATGCTGTCATCTTCGCCGCTGTCATTTTCCCCCGCATCTGCCTCGCCTGTGTCTGTGTCATCAAAACCGAAAAAGGCGGCAACGGAAGTGTTTTGCTGCATTGCCGCTTTAAGAGAGTCGGATAATGACGATATGCCGTCAGACTCAGACAGCGCCCGCAGACTGTCGCCCGAGGTAAGCAAAAGAAGAAAACACAGACACAGCGAAGCGCACAAAAATATCCACTCATTGTATATACGGCTCACAGAGCTTGATCTTGCGTCGGACGGGGGCGGAGCTTTGCTTTGGCACTCTGTGCTCTTTTTTGCTTTGCTGTCGGTTTTTTTGTCCGATGTGCGTGCTTCGCATTTTTCCTCGCTTTTTTTATCTGACGGTGCACCGCTCGGTTTATAATTGTACTTTGCCTTGTGTGCGCCCTTTTGTGAGTTTGAAATATAGATCGCTTCTCTCATATCAGCCTCTCATCAGCTTAGTGTATTGGGCGGCAAATATCCGCTTATGCTATGATTATGATAAAGCGACGGCAAACATACCTCATTCGATAATTTTTTTCATTATTTTTTTGCCTGCGACAAATGCTTGTCTATGAGCTTGGTAAAAAATACCAATTATGACGATAAATCTTTGTTTATTATTTATTTGTGTTAACTATTGCAATAAATGGCAAAATATGGTAGTATAAATATGTCAAATAAATCAACAAAACGAAAAACAACGGAGACGGGAAAAATGGATCACAATGTTAAAATACTGATTTGCGATGAAAACGCAATGCAAAGACACACACTATCCGATAAGTTGCGTGCTGTCGGCTTTATAAATACCGAGCAAGCCTCAAACGGCGAAGAAGCGCTGGAGAAAATAAGCGCACATCATCCCGATATAGTGATAACTGATATATGGCTGTCAAAGCTTGACGGCATTGGGGTACTCAGAGGGGCAAAGAAAATGTCGTACATACCCGATGCCGCTCCTTCTTTTATAGTTCTGTCGATGGTGTCAAATCCCGGGCTTTTTGTAGAAGCATCCAACGCCGGTGCTGAGGTATGCCTGATGAAGCCGTATGATTTTGAAAATTTGCTCGGACATATAGACATGATCTCCAAAAAGAGACATACAGCACAAAGCAACGAACAAAAAAGCGACGACAAGCTGCCGTCGGATATAGAGAGCCATGTAACAAAAATAATTCATCAGATAGGCGTGCCCGCACATATAAAGGGATACCAGTATTTGCGCACTGCCATTCTCATGACGGTACGTGACAGCGACATAATAAATTCGGTCACAAAGGTGCTCTACCCTTCAGTTGCAAAAAAATATCAGACTACGACCTCCCGTGTGGAGCGAGCTATCAGACATGCGATCGAGGTTGCGTGGGACAGAGGCGACATAGACACGCTAAACTCTTATTTCGGATATACGATACAAAACAACAGAGGAAAGCCTACCAACTCCGAGTTTATAGCTATGATAGCGGACAATCTCCGCTTGAAGTACAAGCTTTACTGATAAAACAAAAGAAAACGCATATACGAGTCCGACGAGGGCTCGTATATGCGTTTTTCTGTAATGATTATTTGGATATATCCTCTGCCATTTTGTAGAGGCTTTCCACCTTTGCTTTTGCCTCGGCACATCTGTCCTTCATCTGCTGTATCTGTTCTTCGCTGAACTTGTCAAGGTCGCCGTCCTTGAGCTTGCCCTTGTACATTTTGTCAAGTGCGAGCGCAAACTCAATGTCAAGAGAAACTATCTTGTCGTCGTTTTCGCAAATAACGAGATTGGAATTTCCTGCAAGAAGCTCCTCAACTGCCTTGATACCCATGGTAGCACCGAGCAGTCTGTCGCGAAGCGTAGGAGAGCCGCCTCTTACAACGTGAGCGAGACGTGCGAATTTTGTCTCGATTCCGGTGTGCTCTGCAATCTTCTTGGTGAGAGATTCGCAGTATTCGGAGCCTATTCCTTCACTTGCCATAATGATAAAGTGACGCTTGCCCTCTTCCTTGTATTTGTTCATTCTCTCGAAGATCTCATTTTCGTCGAACTTGACCTCAGGAATGAGTATTTCGGTCGCACCTGTTGCGATGCCCGCATAAAGCGCAATGTCGCCGCAGTCGCGTCCCATTACTTCAACGACGTTACATCTTGCGTGAGACTCGCAGGTGTCACGGAGTCTGTCTACCATCTGAATTGTGGTGTTTACCGCAGTATCAAAGCCGATAGTGTAATCGGTGGAGGTGATGTCGTTGTCGATAGTACCGGGAAGACCGATAGCAGCAATTCCGTGGCGTGCAAGGTCGATAGCACCCTTGAAGGTACCGTCGCCGCCGATCGCTACTATACCGTCTATCTCAAATTTTTCACAGGTAGCGATAGCTTTTGCCATTCCCTCGGGTGTCTTGAACTCCAAGCATCTGTCGCTCCAGAGCATCGTTCCGCCGTCGTTGATAATGTTTGAAACATCACGGGGCGTAAATACCTTGAGATTTCCGTCGATGAGTCCGCGATAACCGCGATAAATACCGACTACTTCTACTCCGCTTCCGATAGCGGCACGAGTCACGCTTCTGATAGCAGCGTTCATTCCGGGAGCGTCACCGCCCGAAGTCAGAATGCCTATGCGTCTGAATTTCTTTGCCATTTTTCTTTCCTCTTTTATTTATGTTATATTTTATTATTATCTTATTTATTATCTTATTATCAAACGGACGTTTTGAATTATACTTATGTACACGCTGTCAAAAACAACTATGAATGAGAATTGTATGAAGCATAAATTCTACGCTTTTCGCCCGAATGTAGTCTCTTCCCAGATCATCAAATACGATCTTGACAGCGGTTGTGCCCGCTCTGTCTGAACAGCCAAAGCATACCGTTCCGACGGGCTTGTCAATGCTGCCGCCGCCCGGTCCCGCAATTCCGGTGACGGATACCGCGATGTCGGAGCCAAATCTTGCTTTGGCACCTTGTGCCATCTCTTTTGCGGTCTGCTCGCTCACGGCTCCGTAGCGTTTGAGCGTATGAGAGTCAACCCCGAGCAAATTCATCTTTGCGCTGTCGGCGTAGCTGACGACCGACCCGAGAAATATATCCGATGCACCGCTGACATCCACGATCTTCGATGCGCACATACCGCCTGAGCATGACTCTGCAAGGGAGAGCGTCAAACGGTGCTTTTTGAGAAAATGTACTACCGCCTCTTTAAGAGTCTTTACTCCCTCGTCCGCAATATGTGCACCGAGAGGAGAGCACCGTATTTGTTCATGCAGTTTTTCTGCAGCATCGCCGTTGGAGGCGGTGACGATAATATCAACAATATGATCCTTTTCGGATACGGTGATCTTTGTATCCGCAGCATCATACGAAAGCTGCCCGAGAACCTTGGAAGCTTCTTCTTTGCTTGTGCCGAAGAGGTATATAGCTTTTTTTGTTTCGTTATTATTTTGCATTCTGCGGCTCTCCGTGTGCGGTATTTGTATGAAAGGAAATGTTGCATTCGGCTTTCGGTACGATCAGGAATTTTTGCAAAAAAACTTTGAAAAAATGCAAAACAAATACCGAGGACTGCCAAACAATATTATTATATATGATTGTTTTTGAATTTACAAGATATAATAAAAAATATTTTGAAAAAATGTCATTATAATGAAATAATTTGTTATGCGGAAAGCTCGGACCGTTTATTGCCGCACGTTTTTTCCATATAACCCGTTAAATTCCGTAAACGCAGATAGGTAAAAGTGCGGTATTGTGTTTTTATGATTTATGTGATAAAATGATTAAAACAGTAAAGAGATAACAGACGAGGAGACGGTGTTTTGCCGACTCTTGTTTTCGGTTTATAAGGATGGTGGAAACATGAACAGAGACAGAGCATTTTTTGGGCCGGGAGGAAACGGTGAGGCTTTTTATGCGGCAAAAAAGAAGAGCACGGTTGAGGCTCCCGCATGGCTGAAGGAAATAGGGCTTGATGCATACGAATACGAGGCGGGCAACGGCCTTCGCACCTCGGAGCAAACGCTTCGGCTCATAGGAGAAGAGGCAAGCTCACATGGCATATGTATGTCGTATCATACACCGTATTTTATATCACTCTCGGGTATCGAGACTGAGAAGCGCCTTAAAAGCATAGACTACATCAAGCAGAGCATATGGGCGGCAGAGCTGCTCGGCGCACATACAATAGTTATACACACGGGAAGTGCGGCAAAGATAACGAGAGAAGAGGCTATGGTGCTTGCCGCCGACACGCTTGCCCGCACGCTTGACGAGATACCCGAAACGAAGGTAAAGCTCGGACTTGAAACAATGGGAAAGATAAATCAGCTCGGCACACTTGAAGAGGTCATCACACTTTGTAAAATAGCCCCGATATTTGTGCCCGTGGTGGATTTCGGGCATATGAATGCGAGAGAGCTCGGAACACGCTTTTCGGATGAGGACTCATACAGATATGTTTTTGAGCGGATAGGGGAGGAGCTGGGTGAGGATACGGCAAAATATCTGCATTGCCATTTTTCACGCATCGAGCATACAAAATCGGGAGAGAAAAAGCATTTGTGCTTCAGAGACGATGCACCGTTCGGTCCCGATTATATACCGCTGATGAACGTTCTTGCAAAATACGGCTATTGCCCAACTATAATTTCCGAGTCGGCAGGCACGCAGTGCGAGGATTCGCTCACTATGAAAAAATATTATAACAGTCAAAGAGGTATATGAATATGGGACAGAGACTGAGCAGACTCAGAGACGAGATGCAGAGCCGTGGGATAGATGCGATGCTCGTCACCTGCGAGATAAATCAGAGCTGGTGCTGCGGCTTTGACTATACGGACGGATATCTTCTTGTGTGCAGCGACAATGCCTATCTTATTACCGACCCGAGGTACATAGAAGCGGCAAAGGCGGAGTGCGGTGCGGAATTTTGCTGTGTTTGCGCTCCGAGGGATATATCGCAGATGTTTTTGCAGTATTTGTCCGACAACCGTGCAAGGACGGTAGGCATAGAGGACAAGGAGCTTTCCTACTATAACGCCATGAGAATAAAGGGCATGCTGAGCTCGTATGAGATAGTACCGACAGGGGGTATGTTTGACGATCTGCGCAGCCGTAAGGATGCAGAGGAATGTGCGCTGATAAAAAAGGCACAGCAGATAACCGATGCGGCATTTACTCATATTCTCGGATATATAAAGGAAGGCGTGACCGAGACGGATATAGCTATAGAGCTTGAATTTTTCATGCGGAGAATGGGGGCAAGCGCCCGCAGCTTTGATTTTATAGTGGCAAGCGGCAGCGCAAGCTCCCGACCTCATGCCGTTCCGAGAAGCATTCCGATACAGCGAGGCTTTCTTACCATGGATATCGGCTGTATCTACGGAGGTTACTGCTCTGACATGACTCGCACGGTCGTTGTGGGGCGTGCCGACGCTGAGATGAAAAAGCTGTACAGCACCGTGTATGAGGCACAGAGGGCGGCGCTTGAGTTTATCACCGAGGGGGTAAGATGCGTTGACGCTGACAGCACGGCAAGAGCGATAACCGAGAGGGAGTATCCCGGCGGCTTTTCCCACAGTCTTGGGCACGGTGTCGGCAGACGCATACACGAGTTTCCCCGACTGTCAAGTGCGGCGGGTGACAAGAGGCTTGCGGCAGGACACGTTGTTACGGTAGAGCCGGGTATTTATCTTGAGGGGAAATACGGCTGCCGCATTGAGGATATGCTCATAATAGGCGACGGATGCGCACAAAATATCACCGCATCGGCAAAGGAGCTTATTGAAATTATATAAAATATACCCGTTTTATGCAAAAATTTGAAAATACTTTTGAAAAATGTCTTGAAAAAATCAATTATATATTGTACAATAATATATATAATTAAAAATTATGATGCAAAGCTATGCAACGGCGGCTGTATGGCTTGAAGATAAAAAATCGAGCCGCTGAGAAGACAGGTGCAATTATGGTAGTAGCCGGAGATTTCAAAAACGGTGTAACATTCGAACAGGACGGTAATGTTCTTCAGGTTATCGAATTTCAGCATGTAAAGCCCGGTAAAGGTGCGGCTTTCGTTAGAACAAAGCTCAGAAATGTTATTACAGGTGCAGTTATCGAAAGAACATACAGCCCTACTGACAAGTTTGAGAACGCATATGTTGAAAGAAAAGAAATGCAGTATCTCTACAATGACGGTGAGCTTTATTATTTCATGGATATGGAGAGCTACGAGCAGGTTCCGCTCAATGCAGACAAGCTTCCCGACAGCTTCAAATTCGTAAAAGAGGAAATGCTCTGCAAGCTCGTTTCTTACAAGGGCAACGTATTTGCAGTAGAGCCTCCTACGTTTGTTGAGCTTAAGGTTGAGAAGACAGACCCCGGTTTTGCAGGTAATACCGCAACCAACACTCTCAAGCCCGCTACACTTGAGACCGGCGCTGAGATCAAGGTTCCGCTCTTTATCAATGAGGGTGAGGTTCTTAAGATAGATACAAGAACAGGCGAGTATCTTTCCAGAGCATAAGTATCTCTGATAAAAAAATACTGTGACTCAGTCACGAAAAGGAGAAATAATATGACAGTTATCGAAAAGGTTGCTTATATAAAAGGACTTTGCGACGGACTCAAGCTTGATGAGGCGAGTGCTGAGGGCAAGGTTTTGGTTAAGATCGTTGATCTTCTTGAGGATATGGCAAATGATCTTGAGGACGTTGCTTGCCAGGTTGAGGACGTTCACGAGTATTGCGAGGAGCTTGACGAGGATCTCGGTCTTGTAGAGTCTGATCTCTATGAGGACGACGATTGTGATTGCTGTGATTGCGATGATGAAGAGGGCTTTGAGGTTGAGTGTCCTTCATGCGGTGAATATGTATACATTGATCCCGATATGGACCCCTCCGAGATCAAATGTCCCGAGTGCGGCGAAATATTTGACTGCACTTGCGATTGCTGTGATGAAGAGGACTGCGACTGCTGCGATTGCGACGCAGAATAATTTTTACTGTACAAACGAGAAAGAGTTTCGTGTTTTTGCACGGAACTCTTTTTGCAAAGAGCCATAGGCTTGACGGAACTGCGGCGCACCGCTGTCGGTCTTTGTGTGGTAATGCTGAGATATTATTATGCTGAGGGTAGATATGAGAGAAGCAAATAAAGCATTGGTGCTCTTTTTATGTATATTATGTCTTGCTACGCCCTTTATGAGCACGGGAATTTTTGCGGCAAAGGCGACGGAAGCGGCGACAACAGCCTCCTCGGGAATTTTTGCTGGTTACACGGACTATGTGATAGACAGGGTATATTTCGGTGCGGGCGTGGTGATAACGGTGCTTATCATATGTGCTGTGAGCATCGCTGTTATACTGAAAAGAAAGCATATTTCGGATGCTTGCTGTGAAGGTCAAGACGGCACGGATAAAAGTGACTGAACACTTGAAATTTGACCCGTTTCTGCGCTAAAGCAAGGGCACTGTGTCCGTACTTTGCGTATATTATATCCGCCGTCTATTGCAAAAAAGACGGCGGATGCTTTTATATAGCTGCTGAAAAAAGCACAAAAACGCTCATAAGATATCTGAGAATTTGTTGCGGTATTTGTTTAAAAAATATATACTGAAACTGAAAATTTAAGGCTAACGGAGAACTCTGTTTTTCGTTAGATTTATTCTGTCTTTCCATTTTTTTAGGGGTTACATTCTGTGTCCGTAATGCTTATAATATAAGTAGAGTAAGTCTGACAGGAGGGCTTTTGATAGTGTTATGGAACTGATAGTTATTTCGGATAAAAGACTGAAAATCATGCTCTCAGCTGATGATATGTCGGCATATAATATAAATGCGATGACTCTCGACACGGACAACAACAAGACAAAGCGCATTTTGTACGATATTCTTGACAGAGCAAAAAGGAATGCCGGCTTTGAGAGCGATACGGATAGAGTGTTTGTTCAGATCTTTCCGTCAAGGGAAGGAGGATGTGAGATGTTTGTTACTAAATTTTCGGATCTGTATGATTATGAGGAGGTGGATAATGTGGCGGTGGCTCACCTACACCAGGCAAAGGGCAATGCCGTAAAAAAGCGGTTGGTCTATCGTTTTTGGGCGATGGGAGATCTTCTTTGCGCCTGCAGAGCGCTCAAAAACAGAAAATACAAGGAACTGTCAGAGGTGTATGCGTCTGCCGAGTCAGATGCTCTGTATTTGATGCTTTGTGAGGGGGAGGGAGCTTGTGACATATCTGTTGTATGCGAATATGCAGACCCCGTGTTTTTCCCCGGAATATCGCTTTACATATCCGAGCATTGTATTCCGATCTGTGAGGGGGATGCAGTCGGCAAGCTTTCACAGCTTTGCTGAGTTTCCGTTTTTTAAATATCTTTACTAAAAATATCACAAGGATAAGCAAGACGAAAAAACGGCATAGTACAGCCGTTTTTTCGTCTTGTTTGCGTTTTTGCCTATGGGTGTAATTACACAAAAATACATAGATTAACGAAATTTCGTTTAAAGTATTGTAATTTTTTTCATAAAGAGGTAAAATAACACAACATCAAAAAAACAAACACAATGTGCTCAAAAAACAGAGGTGTAATATGTTTTATGTACATTTTGTCTGGGAAAAAATGAAGGGCAAAAGACTTGTAGCAATCATCGGACTCATTATCTCCGCAACAGCGGCGGCACTCGTATGGGTAAACCCCATGATACTCAGTATCGTCGTTGACGATGCGATAAAGGGCGGCAGATCTGAAATACTCGTGCCTCTTCTTTTGTGTATGTGCGGTGTTATGTTAGCACGCACGCTCATGCATTTTGTACGTATCGTTATGCTTGAGCAGGCGAGCCAACATATGCTGTGGAACGTAAGACGCAGCATATTTGCAAGCATCCAGCATCAAGAGCTGAAGTTTTTTGACAGGATGCGTGCGGGAGATATTATTACACGCACGACGGGCGATCTTGAGTATTTGCGTCATTTTGTGGCGTGGGTCACATATCAGGTCGTAGATACGGTGGTGCTTTTCGTTACAGCGGTCGTATCGCTTCTTGCGGTAAATGCGGAGCTTACCGTTATAATGCTCGGTGTTCTGCCACTGATACTTATTGTTTCGTACATCTACAGCAAAACAGTTAGAAAGAGATACAAGCGTATCCGTGAGTCTCTCTCGGCGCTTAATATAGCGGCAACCGAAAATATAGCGGGCAACCGAGTGGTAAAGGCGTTTACCCGAGAGAAATACGAGCAGGATAAGTTTGAAGAGTGCAGCCGAGAATTCCGTGATGCGCACATAGCGGCATCCGTTGCGTGGAGCAAGGTCGTGCCGGTGCTTGATTTCCTTTCTCAGTCACTTACCTTTGTTACTTTGCTCGTTGGCGGTATGCTCGTAATTTGGGATAAGATAACGCTTGGCGAGCTTGCTATGTTCAACAGCCTGACATGGGCGCTTTCCTCTCCTATGAAGAGCGTCAGCAACCTGCTAAACGATATGCAGCGCTTCTTTACCTCAGCCGAGAAGGTGGTGGAGCTGTGCGAGGACGCACCGCTGATCACCGACCGCTATGATGCGGTAAAGGCTGACGGAAAGATAAAAGGAAACATAGAATTTCGCAATGTTACTTTTTCTTATAACGGCTCAAAGAAGATACTCGATGACGTTTCCTTTGAGATAAAGGCGGGGCAGACCGTTGCTGTCATGGGGCAGACGGGATGCGGAAAGACGACGATAACATCGCTCATCGCACGTTTTTACGATCCTCAGAGCGGAAGCGTACTGCTCGACGGGGTGGATGTGCGTATGCGCAGACTGTGTGATATACACAAGTCGGTTGCTATCGCAACACAGGACGTTTTTCTGTTCTCTGATACGGTTGACGGAAACATAGCCTTTTCAGACTCGGATATGTCAGTAGAAAAGGTACAGGAATATGCCTCTCTTGCGGCGGCAGACGGATTTATCAGCCGAATGGAGGACGGCTACGACACCATTATCGGTGAACGGGGTGTTGGAATTTCGGGAGGGCAAAAGCAGCGTATTTCGCTTGCCCGTGCTTTGGCAGCAGAGCCGAGCGTGCTTATACTCGATGACACCACCTCCGCTCTTGACACTGATACCGAGGCTTTTATTCAAAGGTCGCTGAAAAAGCTTCCGTTTGAATGTACGAAGATAATAATAGCACAGAGAATAAGCTCCGTAAAGGATGCTGACGTTATATTTATCATGAAGGACGGCAAGCTATGTGCGGGTACGCATGACTCGCTTGCCCGTACCAACAGCTACTACAGAGAGCTGTGCGAGCTTCAGCACGTGAGCGGACTGCCCGACTTTGAGGGCGAGCACGTGACGGTGGGAGGTGAGCTGTAATGGCAAGAAACAAGTACGATATTGATGAGACTCTCGAGCGCAGCTATGATTTTTCAAAGATAAAGCGTGCACTCGTCTATGTAAAGCCGTATGCCGCAAAAATGCTTTTTGTATTGCTGCTTGCATCTGTTGCGTCGGTGCTCAGCCTTATCTCTCCTGCACTTCTCCAAAAGGCTATGGACGAGGCTATACCGCAAAAAAACAAGGAGATGCTGATCATACTCGGAGTTATTTCGATTTCCGTGATAGCGCTCAACCCCATCCTCGGAGCAATAAAAAGCTACATGATGTCAAAGGTCGGTCAAAATATGATCCTTGACATAAGACGTGATGTTTTCCGACATCTTCAGCGGCTTCCGTTTTCATATTACGATTCCCGTCCTCACGGCAAGATCCTTGTCAGAGTCGTAAATTATGTAAACAACGTTTCGGATATGCTTTCAAACGGCATGATCACGGCTATAGTGGATCTGCTGAATTTGGTGTTTATTACGATATTCATGTTTGCTATGTGTCCCGAGCTTTCGCTTGTGATACTTGCGGGTCTTCCTGTTTTGTTTGCGTTCATATTTTATCTTAAGGGCAAGCAGAAAAGGGCAAATTTCATATTTAATAACAAGAACTCAAACCTGACAGCCTTTACCTGTGAGCATATAAACGGAATAAAGGTCAGCGAGATATTTGCCCGTCAGGATGAAAACATGAGGATATACGAGAGACTCAACGGTGAGTACAGACGCACGTGGTTTACTCGCATGTATCTCAACAACTCTCTCGGACCTATCAGCGAAAACATACGCCAATGGATAGTGTCGCTTATATACGTTTGCGGAGCAATGCTGTTTTCTCCCACGGTAGAGGTGGGTATCATTATTGCGATGGCGTCATATGCAAACAGATTTTGGCAGCCTGTTATCAGCCTTGCAAACCTTTATAACAATCTTCTTACGACGATATCCTATCTTGAGCGAATATTCCAGCTTCTCGATGAGCCCGTTGACATAAGCGACAGCAAAAACGCATTGCCGCTTGAACGGATGCGCGGAGAGGTAGAGTTTCAGAATGTGGTATTCTCGTATGAAAAGGGCATTCGTGTGCTTGACGGTATAACCTTTAAGGTGGAGCCGGGAATGTCGGTGGCGCTTGTTGGCGAGACCGGAAGCGGAAAGACCACCATAGTCAATCTTATCAGCCGTTTTTATGAGGCAAGCGGCGGAAGGATCCTTATCGACGGCAAGGATATAAAGGATATTACCATTCATTCTCTGAGATCCGGCATGGGTATAATGATGCAGGACAGCTTTATTTTCTCGGGTACTATTGCGGATAATATCAGATACGGAAAGCTCGATGCAACAGACGAGGAGATACGTCAGGCATGCCGTGCGGTGTGTGCCGATGAGTTTATCGAGAGTATGCCCGACGGCTATGATACGGTAGTCAGCGAGCGAGGAGGGTCGCTGTCCGAAGGTCAAAAGCAGCTCATTGCTCTTGCAAGGACGATGATATCAGACCCGTCTATCATAATTCTCGATGAGGCTACGTCATCTATCGACGCAAAGACCGAAAAAATGTTAAAGCAAGGTATAGACAGACTCCTTGCGGGAAGAACGTCATTTATCATAGCACACAGACTTGCGACCATTCAGAGCTGTGACAGGATCATGCTCATCGAGCACGGCAAAATCGCAGAGGAAGGCAGTCACGAGGAGCTGATGCGCAAGGAGGGCAAATATTATCATCTGTGCACCGTTCAGTCAAGGGGTTTTGAGCCGGATGAGACAGAGGCTAAAACGATAACCGTGTAAATAGCCGAGCAGTGTTTTGGACAAAGGCGAATATTTACTCACAGGGGAAAAGCTTTTATAAAGGCTTCTCCCCTGCTTTTGTCACAAGAGCAGAGGTAAAGCCGACGGTACTGTTTTGCGCCGTTTTATTCTTATGGCGGTTATGCGGCTTGGTGCTTTACGGAAAACATTTTTATTAGCGTGTGGCTCTGAAAAAAACTTTCTATTGATATTTGCGGGCAAAGAATATATAATAATAAGAGATATAATCATTGATTATGAACATACTGTGCATAAGGGCTGTGTATCCTTGTGCGGAAAGGCGGTCAAAATGGCAAAATACAGACAGGGAAAAATAAACGATGCCGTGATGCAGGCAATGAGCGAAGCGGTAAGAGAAATAAAGGACCCGAGAGTAAGCTCGGCTATGGTTACTATCACGGCGGCTGAGGTGACACCCGATCTTAAATATGCAAAGATATATTTCTCGGCAATTCTCGGAGAAAAAAGCGAGGTAAAGAAGGGGCTTGTCAGTGCGAGCGGATTTTTGCGCAGAACGCTGTCGCAAACGCTCAATCTGAGAATAACTCCAGAGCTTACCTTCTGCGAGGATAAGTCGATAGAGCACGGCGCACATATCGCAAAGCTGCTCAACAATATCGAGATAACTGCCCAAGATAACGGAGAAGACGACGGAGAAGCAGACTGATATGAGCTACAAAAAATTGAGCGTGCCGGAGCTGTGCGACAGACTCGAAGGACTCGAATGCTGCAAGCTGCTTATGCATTGCAGTCCCGACGGAGACGCACTCGGCTCCTGCACTGCGCTTTCGTATATTTTAAGGGACATGGGTGTTCGCAGCTTTATAGTTTCGCCCGACGAAAAGTTTCCCGAGCATCTGCGCCCGTTTCGCACGCTTGAGGTCTACACGCCCAAAGAGGCGCAAGAGCTCGAGTGCGATTCGGTAGTTACGGTAGATGTAGCATCTCCCGTACAGCTCGGGGTGAATTATGAGACGTACAAGGATAAGATCTGCCTGATGATAGACCACCATGACAACGGTACCGTGATGGCGGACAATCTGATACGTCCGGAGGCGGCGGCAGTAGGCGAGATAATCTTCGATATTGCCGATGAGCTTATAAAAAGAGGAAGGATAAAGGCGCTGTCGCAGGAGGCGGCAGAGGCAATATACCTTTCTATATCCTCGGACACGGGTTGCTTTAAATATTCAAACGCAAGCCCGAAAACTCATATGTACGCCGCTCGCCTTATCGAGGCGGGAGTGCGGAGTGCGTATATCAATATGATGTATTTTGACTCAAAGAGCAGCGAGCAGATAGAGGCAGAGAAGATAGTGTACAACAACCTGCATATTCTGCTTGACGGTAAGCTTGTTATAGCGGCGCTTGACAAAAAAGCAAAGAACGGAATTTTGAACGAGCATTTTGAAAATGCCGTCAATATTGCTCGCTCCGTAAAGGGGGCGCTTGTCAGCTGTTCTATCAAGGAAAAGGATGCGTCAGACGGAGATTTTCGTGTTTCGATGCGCAGCGGTGTCAGCGGTATCAACGTGGCTGAGATATGCGCTATGTTCGGCGGCGGAGGCCACGTGTGCGCTGCAGGATGTTCGGTGCAGGCTGAGAACATAGATGAGGCGATGCGTATTGTCACCGAGGCTGTTTTGCGGAGCATCGAGTCAAGCGAGCGGAAAGCGACGGTCGGAGAATAAAATGAGTGACTTTACAACTGTGAACAGGACGGCGTTTGAACAAAACGGTGTGGCGCAGTACCTTGATGAGAGGACCGAGCCTCTTTTTGAGCAATTATGCCGTATCATGCAGCAAAAAAACGAAGAAATGAATATTACCGCCATCACGGACGATGACGGCATTGCGAGAAAGCATTTTTGCGATTGTATGTTTCTTTGCTCTGCGATCGGCGAAGGAGCGAGGATGGCTGACATAGGCTGCGGGGGTGGTTTTCCGTGTCTTCCCGTTGCTATAGTAAAGGACGCTCTGGATATTACGGCGATAGACTCTACCGCAAAAAAGGTCAATTATGTCTGTGATACCGCAAATACTCTCGGACTTACAAATGTTCACGGGGTGGCTATGCGTGCTGAGGACGGAGCGCATGACGCAAAGTACCGTGAGCAGTACGATATAGTAACCGCCCGTGCCGTGGCATCGCTTGCGGTTTTGTGTGAGCTGTGTCTGCCGTATCTTAAGGTGGGCGGCAGCTTTTACGCCATGAAGGGCAAGGGAGCGGCTGAGGAGCTTGAAGCGGCAAAGGGTGCTGTCAAGACTCTCGGCGGCAGATTTGTATGTATGCATGAGTTTGCTCTTTACACGGACGGTGAGGTGCAGACGCGGTATATAATAGAAATAAAAAAAGAAACACCAACGCACAAAAGCTATCCCCGTCCTTACGCAAAAATAAAGAAAAAACCGTTATGACGGGCAATGCATAACAAGAAAAACCGCACAGACAAGCTAAAGTAAATATGCTTGTCTGTGCGGTTTTGTATGCAGAAAACTCGTATGAGCCGACGGTCATGTTTTTGCGATATGGGCTTTTTATACACGCTCGGCGCTCAAAGACTCCTGCTCGGCTTTTTTCAATGCTTTTCGGGCGTCGTCCTTCTCTTTTGCGAATTTGTATATCTCCTCTGTCGCAAAGCTGAGCTTTGTTATAGCGTCACGCTTTGTCAGATAGCACCAAAAGCTGTCATCTGCCACCGACACATCTACACAGTCGCCGCGACCGAGATAATCGTACTCAATATGCATGCTGTCAAGAGAAATGGCACTTCTTTCGATGACGGCAGGCTTGCCGTAGAGGTTACATTCTATTTTTGTGCCCTCGGGTGTCTGCGTAAGCTTTCCCATGCCTTGCTTGTAAAATCTCCATGCGTTAGGCAGAGTCTCGACACGTACATCATCCTCAAAGTGATATGTTCCGTTGCGTATCTCTTCTCTTACACATTCACGCTCCCAAGCGGACCAAGCGGGAATATGACCGCCGAACTCTGTCTCGCCGCTCTCTGCGTGCAGCTTTCCGTATTCGTCCTGCCGCCATTTTTTGCCGCATTCGTTACACCACAGAGTATCGCCTGCGCTGTCGGTCTTGCCCTCCGCATGACAGCTCGGGCACTTGTAGAGCAAGCGGTGAAGTCCGACTGCACGGTCGGGGTGGTCGATCTTTATCTTGTTTTTGTACTGCCACTCGTAATCGTCATATTCGAATGCTTCAAGTATGCGGCTGTATATCTGCTCGGGTGAGAGAGCTTTCGTCTCTTCTGCGTCAAAGAGCTTTTTCATATGGGCGTGTACATAGTTGAACATATTCTTTTTGCGCCATTGCGGATTTGTGATGAAGTTCCCTCTTATCTGAAGCACCGCTACGGGGACCTTCATGAGCTTTATAAGTCCTGCAGTCGATGGCGTGATATAGGATGTGTGACCGTCAAGTGAGTATCTCGCCTCAGGGAACAGAACAAATATGTTTTTGAGCGTGTACAGCGAGTATTTTATGTTTCGAATAAGATTAACGTCAGAGACGTATTTGCGTTTTCCGATCACCCCCAGAGAGCGCATCAGCGGTTCTGTATAAGTGTTAAAGCCCTCGAGAGACATAACATTGTTTACAGGGTAGGGGTGGGTGGCTTTCAGCATGAGATTGAAGTCTACCATCGACGAGTGATTGATAAGAAGCAGATACGGCTTTCCCTCAAGCTCCTCCATGCCTTCCTTGGTTATCGTTGCCTTTCTTCTCTTTAGGTCGGGGAAGGATATGATGCCTTTGGCTACCGACATGATAAAGCACGGATTTTTCGGCTTTTTTGCAAAATCAAAGCGTTTTATCTTTTTTTCAGTCATATGTCTGTCCTCTGAATTGTTTTATTAAAAATCGGCAATATAAGTGCTGCCACAAAAAAATAAATTCTCGTTTTGTGGATTTACAAGTTATATTTTAACATAAATGCTTTAGAATATAAAGAGGAAAATGAAAGAAAATTGTATTTTTTGCTCAGATGTGTTAAAATGATAAAAATGCGAGGTGATGTTGTGGAATATATTTGGAATCCTTGGCACGGCTGTGTTAAATATTCGGAGGGTTGCCGAAACTGCTATGTATACCGCCGTGACGGCTCTGTCGGCAGAGATGCATCAGAGGTGAGAAAAAATGCGGATTTTGACCTTTGTGTGAGAAAAAAGAAAAACGGCGAATACAAAATACCGTCGGGCAGCCTTGTGTATGTATGCATGACGAGCGATTTTTTTCTTGACAAGGCAGACGGGTGGCGCCCCGAGATATGGAAAATGTTAAAGGCACGTGGAGACCTTAAGTTTTTTATAATTACAAAGAGGATCGAGCGCTTTGCGCAATGTATTCCCGAGGATTGGGGAGACGGATATGATAATGTAAGCATATTATGTACGATAGAAAACCAAACTGCCTGCGATATACGCCTTCCGATATTCAGAAACTTGAAAATAAAGCACAAATATATAGTGTGTGAGCCGTTGCTTGAGAAAATAGATATGAGTGCATACCTTGACTCGGACATAACAGAGCTTATAGCGGGCGGCGAGAGCGGTGACGGGGCGAGAATATGTGACTATGAGTGGGTGCTTTCGCTCAGAGAGCAATGTATCAAGGCAGGAGTGCGCTTTTCCTTCAAGCAGACAGGCGCAAACTTTATTAAGGAAGGCAGACTCTACAAAATACAGAGAAAGTATCAGCATATACAGGCAAAAAAAGCCGGTATAAACACATAAAGCGCAAACTGTCGGGAAAAATGCGGTAAAATGCTCATGCAGTTCAAAAAAACAAAGCAAAAAAGGCAAGTACATATAAAGAAAGGTTTTAGGGGAGGGTCGGAGTAAGTCCTTGACACGAAAAAAAGCAAAAGCTCCGTGAAAATGTCAGAAAAAGTCAAAATCAATACACGGATAGCCTAAAACAAACTACACCGAGCGGCGAGCAGGCATGACAAAAATTTTTATATCGAAAAAAGTAAAAATTACACTGTGAAAACGAAAAGCTTTCACGGTGTTTTTTTGAGCACTTTTTTATCGCATAGGAAATTGTGTAATTGCGCCCCGCCGTTTGGTTGAGTTGAAAAAGCTCCAAAGATACAATAGGCGGGAGGATGAGGCATGTACTGACCGCTTTTAAAAAATATAGTAACTACGAAAAACAACCCATTGTTTTTTCATTGCATGAGTGTCGTTTTTTGGGGGGCGAAGCGATCGGGGGGTTAGTGCTGACGAGTGCCTGCATGCTTTTTTTGTTGCGGCGGTGGAGCTGTGTGCGCTCTGGTGTTTTGAGAGTGATCCGAATGTGCGGGTTGAGCCGTTAGATTAGAAGGGAGTGGACCATGTTTGATTTTGAGTCGAGTGAATATTTGAAATGGCGGAATTCGTTGGTTTTTGCTGGGTATGTTTTTTGTTGTGTTACAATTTTTTTAAATATCAATTAGCTTTAAAAAATAAATTGAGACAGAGAACAGATAAATTATATAAGAAAAGCAAACAAACAATGTTAGACGAGCATGACGTAAGACAAATATAAAAGTAATGATTACAATTATCTAATGTTTCGTTTATTGTACAGTTTAGAGAGAGGGGCGGAAAAACACGAATTGACAATATATGACGAAAAATGTCTGAAAAAGGCAAAAAAACAGCCTTGCAACTTTAGGTTGCAGAAATAAAAATTCCTAATAAGGAAAAAGAACAAAAAACGCAAAGAAAAGGGCGAATTACAAAAGTTAAATATTTTTAAAATGTAAAAATCAACTCAAAAACAGCAAGAATAACCGATAGCCTTGCAGCTTTTCGTTTCAAGCCATAAATCATGGCAAAAAAAGCAAAAGAATTAAATTTGTTTCAAATATAAGATCGACAAAAATCGGAATAGAAAATATACAAAAAGCACAACGCTCGTGGTGTAAAACACTTTTTTGCGCTTAAATACCTTAGCAACCTTTAGTTGCAAAGACATTTTTCGACAGTTTAATTTTTATATATTTCTAACATAAAAAAACGGCAAGCTGTTTTGGCTGCTTCAACGAAAGTAGTTTTTGCGGTAATTTTTTTCCCGAAAGGGAATAAAAAAATTGCTTTTTTCTTAAAAATGGCATCCTTACAAGAAAAAATCATACTTTTCTTGAGAGATGTCTGCGCATATACAAATACGTTTTTTGCTTTTTGAATTCTCTCTCAGAGACGGTTTTTTGCATTTTTATATGACCATACCATAAGATGTGAATTTGTGAAAAATAATTGTAAAAAATAATTGTCAAAACCGCAAAAATGCTCTGTTTGCCGTTTTTCAAACACAAATGGCCGTCTTATTTGACACGCTTCAACTTCGACGAACATAAACTTAGAATAATATACAACAATAAAATTAGATGAATTTGAGCGTTTTTCTTTTTCAAGCCCATAATTTGGGCTGTTTTTAGTTACTTTGAGAGTTTGTTTTTTGTTAGTTTGATAAACATCGTTGACTTTTTGACTATTTATTCTCTTCAGATTTTTTGACATTTTTTCAAGATCCTTCTATATATAATAAACTGCCTCAAATTGTATTGACATTACAGTTTCGGTGTGATATACTGTTTTTGTATGGGTTATTTTCCACAAATAACATTTACGCAGATTTTTAGGTAATAATATTTCAATTTTATTATAAACGAGGTTAGAATAAAAAATGGAAAAGAAGTTTTTCGGAAAACTTGAAAACGGAACTGAGATCTACTCCTATGTCCTTTCAAACGGCAAGATGAAGGCTGAGATACTTAATCTCGGCGGTACTGTCAGAGTTCTTGAGTGTGACGGAGTTGATGTTGTGGGCGGCTATGATACTCTTGAGGGCATGCTTACCGATACAACATATCAGGGTGCGCTTATCGGAAGATACGGCAACCGTATCAAGAACGCTCAGTTCACTCTCAACGGAGTTACATACACACTTTACGCAAATAACCATGAAAACCATCTGCACGGCGGAAAAGAGGGCTTTAATCGTAAGGTCTGGGAAGTAAAGAGCTATGACGATACCAAGATCGTTCTTGCATACACATCCGCTGACGGAGAGGAAGGCTATCCCGGAAAGCTCAATGTAACGGTTACATACACGCTTTACGCCGACGCTATACGCATTGACTATGATGCTGTATCCGACAGAGACACTTATTGCAACCTTACAAACCATGCTTATTTCAACCTTGACGGTGTAGGCGCAGGACAGATAACAGACCACACCTTGAAAATAAACGCAACCACCTACACTGCAGTCGGTGCAGGGCTTATTCCGACCGGCGAGCATCCTACACTTGACGGCTCTCCCTATGATTTCAGAGAGCCCAAAAAGATCGGACGTGACCTTGTCGGCAAGGTTCCGACAGATGATCTGTACGGATATGACCACAACTTTATTCTTGATACAAATTATAAGGAAGAATACGACGGCAAACAGTACAACTTCGCCGCTGAGCTTACCGGAAAGAAGCTCAGCATGAAGGTCCTCACAACAAAGCCGTGTATGCAGGTCTATACCGGAGCATTCCTTGAGGATGACGGAAATGATTTCAAGGGAGGAGTCAAGAAATTCTCACGTATGGCGGTTGCACTTGAGACTCAGTATGAGCCGGACTCTCCCACAAGAGTTGAAAATGTTCTTCATGCAGGCGAAAAATACGAGCATTCCACAGTTTATAAATTTAATATCTGAAAACAGCTATGATCTTATATCACACAGCGGTTTTTTCGCAGTACCGTGGGATCGAATGTATTACTAACACACACAGTGTACATCGTACTGATAAAAGCGGCGAAAATCTTTTGGAGGGAAAAATGATAAACGAATATATCGAAAGACTTGTAAAATACGCAACAGACAAGGAGCTTATTAAAAAAGAAGATGAGACATGGGCGATAAACAGCCTTTTGTCTGTTCTCGGAATTGACGAATACGAGCCTACGGGAAAGGAGTACGGGGAGATAGATATAGAGAGCACCTTCGGTATTATCCTCGACTATGTGGCATCAAAGGGTATTATCGACGGAGACAGTATCGTTGAGCGTGACCTTTTTGATACAAAGCTCATAGGAGTCCTCACGCCCCGTCCTTCCGAGGTCATCTCCAAATTCTTTGAGCATTATAAGAACTCACCCAAAGAGGCAACTGACTATTTCTATGCGTTCAGCTGCAACACAGACTATATCCGTACATACAGAGTAAAGAAGGATATGCGTTGGGTAAGCGCTACAAAGTATGGGGATATGGATATTACCATTAACCTTTCAAAGCCTGAAAAGGATCCCAAGGCCATAGCAGCTGCAAGAAGCATGAGCGCTCTCGCTTATCCTAAATGTGCTATATGCCGTGAAAATGAGGGTTATGCGGGAAGGATCAATGCCGCAGCAAGACAAAACCACAGAATAATTCCGCTCACTCTTGACGGCGAGCAGTGGTTTATGCAGTATTCTCCCTATGTTTATTACAATGAGCATTGCATAATTCTCAATGCCGAGCACACACCCATGAAGATCAACCGCAGCACGTTTAAAAAGCTGCTTGAGTTTGTTACACTTTTTCCGCATTACTTTATAGGTTCAAATGCAGATCTTCCGATAGTAGGCGGTTCTATCCTTACACACGACCACTTCCAGGGTGGATGCTATACTTTCCCGATGGAAAAAGCTCCTATCGAGAAGGAGGTTCGATTCGGCGGATATTCAAACGTAAGTGCAGGTATCGTAAATTGGCCACTTTCCGCTATCAGACTTCGCTCTTCAGACAAGGAGGCGCTTGTAGAGCTTGCTGACAAGATCCTTTTGAGATGGCGCACATATACCGACAAAAATGCGTATATCTTCGCACAGACAGAGGATGAGCGTCACAACACGATCACTCCTATCGCAAGAAGACGCGGCGATGACTACGAGCTTGACCTTGTTCTTCGCAACAACATTACGACAGAGGAGCATCCGCTCGGACTTTACCATCCGCACGAGGAGCTTCACCATATAAAGAAGGAAAACATCGGTCTTATAGAGGTCATGGGACTTGCGGTGCTTCCTTCAAGACTTAAGGACGAAATTGCAAAGCTCGGTGCGCTCATGGCAAGTGGCGGAGATTATCGCAACGATCCCGTTTGCGAAAAGCACGCAGACTTTGCGGATGATGTTCTTGCGCGCCATCCCGAGCTGAATGCCGAAAATGTCGATGCTATTCTCAAGGATGAGATCGGTATCGTGTTCTCGAAGGTGCTTGAATGTGCGGGTGTATACAAATGCACAGATGAGGGACGCCGTGCATTTATGAGATTTATTGACAGCGTAAACGCATAAAACGCAATGCACATCTGTGTGCAAATAAAAACAGAGGAATTTTTAAATATGAAAAGATCAGTGATGAGGTTTTCTCTTGCGGCTGTGTTGGTGCTTGCACTTTTTAGTGTGTGCACTCTGTCTGCTGCGGCGGATACGGATGACACTTTGGCATTCGCAACAGAGCAAAGTATACCTTACGCTGCCGACAACTTGATAAAGGACGGCGGAATATACACCGTATCGAATATCGGTGCAGGAGCAAACATCACGGTAAAGAGCGAAACAACAGAAGAAGGAGACAAGAGCGGGTTTGCACTCTCGAACGAGGTCGGAGCATCGTCTTTATTTGAGATAAACGCACATCCCTATGGCTCATATTCTATTAGCACTCTTGAGAATTCACAGAAAAAATATCTCTGCTATGATGCAGACGCAGATATCGGAAAGCAGATTTTGCTTACCGATAACGGCGGCAATTCATTTTGCGAGTTTGACATTTTGTACGACGGAGCCAGCTATGTGATAAAGCCGCATTACTCTCAGGACGAAAATATAGTGCTTTCACTCAGCGTTGATGCAAACGGTCAATACAGCCTTTGCTTGAGCAATACGGTATCAGAGCTGTCAGCTTGGAAGATTGAGCAGTGCGCTCCCGAGTCTATGAGCTTGTCTATGTATAACGTGGATGTAAAGCCGTATACCTCGTACGAGGATCTTCGTGCGGTCGTCTCGCCGTCATACATGGCTGAGTATGTAAAGTGGAGTTCAAGCGACCGTAACATCGTTATTGTTGACAATGACGGAAAGTTCTGCGCTTTGTCTGAGGGCGAGGTCACTATCACGGCGTCGCTCGGTACTTACAGTCTTGAGTGCAAGGTCAATATATCGAGCGAAAACACTTATGCGTGGTTCAGCCAGAATAATGTAAGTACGGGCGGATGGAACGGAGAACCATTGTATAACATATACTTCCGCAGCGGCGGAGTGAAAAAGCGTTTTGCCGCTAACAACAGTACAAAATCGACCGACTGGCTCTCTGAGGGATGTGCGATATGCAGTATTGCCCAGGTGCTAAGTAACATGGGAGCACGATATACAAACGGCTACGATTTCCGCTCGGGAATTGACGGAAACATACTTGCCGACCCGTATACTGTCGCTCTTGCAAATACCAACAACAGGGGTGCCGAGTCAGATCGTGAGGTCCTTGCGGGCGATCCCGTCTTTGCGAGTCACAGAGCGATCGCTCAACGCTTTAATGTTGACGGTAAGCAAGTGAGTGTGTCTATTCAATATAACGTGAGCAAAAAAGCAATAAAGGAAGCACTTGACGAAAATCCATGGGGAGTCGTGGTGTGCTTTGAAAATTCAGCATACGGAAAGCACTATATTACCTTTAATGAATGTCTGAATCCCGATGCGGAAAATCCGAAGGACTACATATTCACCGTAAGCGACCCCGCATCGGTAAATGCATACAATGCGGATAATGTGGTCTTTGAACAGTCCTATTCATACAAGAGACTTTATTACAGATTTTCGAACGCTACTTTGATGCAAATTTGGGGTTACGAGTCGTAACGTATAATTAAAAAGTCACAGAAAAGTGGTGAAAAACGGCTTTTTTGCGGCTTTTGGTCATATTAGATACAGATAAATATTTTTTGAAAACTACAGGGGAGAAAACATGGATTTTAAATTTGGAGTGCCCGAACACAAGGGTAAATACGATGTGGCTGTCGTCGGGGGCGGTGTTGCGGGAGTAGCTGCAGCGTTGGCAGCCGCAAGAGAAGGTGCAAGCGTTGTGCTTCTTGAAAAGCTGGCAGCTCTCGGAGGACTCGGCACTGTCGGACTTATCAACTGGTATGAGCCCCTTTGCGACGGAAAGGGCAGAAAGATCATCGGCGGTATATGCGAGGAGATGCTTTATGAAGCTATAAAGTACGGCGGAGACGACCTTGCGCAGGATTGGCGGGAAAAGGGATGCTCGGAGCCAGGAAAGCGCCGTTATGTCACGCATTATTCGCCTACAGCCTTTGCTGTTGCGATGACGGGGATGCTGCTTGACGCAGGTGTTACTATCCGTTTTGATACGCTTGCGACTTATCCTCAAGGTGAGGCAGGACATATCGACGGAATTCTTTGCGAGACAAAGAGCGGATGCGAATATTTTGAATGTAAGGTGATAATAGACGCATCGGGAGATGCAGATGTGTTTCACCGCTTTGGATGTGAGTGCAAAACGGGTCAAAACTTTATGTCCTATACCTCTCATTATTTTGAATATGACAAAAAGGACGACCTGAGAATAGGCACGGTACGGAAGTGGGTGCTTACCGGTGCTACCATGAACGGTAACAATATGCCCGAGGGTGTGCCGCTTCTCGAAGGTGTCACGAGCGATGATGTAAATATGTATCTCATCTCGGGACAGAAGATGCTTCTTGAAAAGCTCAAGACCCTTGACAGAGATGCGGGAGAATTCGTGTCGATACCGATGATGGCACAGTTCAGAACGACACGCCATGTTGTTGCAGAGTACAATCTCACAGAGGAGGATATGTACTGTCACTTTGACGATTCGATAGGTACATTCGGTGATTTCAGACCGTCACGCAGAGGTCAGTGGTACGAGATACCATACCGTGCACTTTACTCAGCTCAGTGCGACAATCTGCTTGCGGCAGGAAGAGTCATAGGCTCGGAGGGCGAGACTTGGAAGGCGACGAGAGTAATTCCCGTGTGCTGTCTGACGGGCGAGGCTGCGGGCAGAGCCGCTGCGATCGCCGTAAAGGAAGGTGTTGCCGTTCAGAAGGTGGACGTAACACTCCTGCGCCAAAAGATGTCCGACAACAAGAACATCGTTGATTATATCGAACAATAAACAGTGAAAATAAAAGGACAGAAATTGCATGAGGCAATTTCTGTCCTTTTATTTTCGCATAGGGAAATGCATGGATCCTCACTCGCC